>NZ_JAVRKK010000037.1:0-19428 GCF_031962545.1 Candidatus Igneacidithiobacillus taiwanensis | reverse complement strand
AGGACTGGCGCCGCTGCGGGTTAGGCGTGGAGGGCTCGCGTTTCCTTGCGCTTGCGCACCCGCAGCACGATATCGATCTCTTCCAGTTCGGTATCCTCCGGCAGTTGCGGCAGGTCTGCCAGGCGAACTTGCTGCACGGGGATGTCGATCAGATCGCCGCTGTCCACATAGTAATAATGGTGATGCGGTGCGACGTTAGAGTCATAAAAGACCTTGCCGGGCTCGACGATGACTTCGCGCACCAGACCATGCTGCACAAAGAGCCCTAGGGTGTTGTATACCGTGGCTTTGGAGACGATAGCGTAGTCGGCATTGACGCGTTGCATGATCTCCTCGGCAGAGAGGTGCGCATGCTGCGCAAAAAGGACGTAGCCAATCTCCACGCGCTGGCTGGTCGGGTTGACCCCGGCGCTCTTGAGTGCCTCGAGGACCTGCTGTTTGCTGAATCCGATTTCTTTCATATCTTTGTTCCAGTGTAGTTCTGTACTCGGTTTAATGGTATTACGCTTTGGGGCTGAGGGGAAGCCGATAGGGGGTGGGATCCAAAGGCGGTTCTTGTTCCAGAATAAGGGCACGCAATAGTTCAGCGGTGATGGGTGCGGTGGTAAGCCCATAGCGGAAGTGGCCAGCGGCCAGATATAAACCGGGATGCTCAGGAACCGCGCCAATGTAGGGAATGTTGTCGGGACTGCCGGGGCGCAGCCCTGACCACTGTTGCAAAAGATCGGCAGCGCGGGCCGCAGGAAAGACGCGCTCGGCAAAGGCGCGTAACTCTGCCAGTGCCTCTTCGGTGTTCCCTTTGCAAAAGCCGACGTCTTCGCTGGTGCTGCCAACGAGGATCTGCCCGTCCTTACGCTGCACCAAATAGTGGCTACCCTCCAGGACAATTTGCGGCAGGGCGCCAGGCTCACCCTGCAGCAATGCCATTTGCCCGCGCACCGGCGTAATGGAAGTGCTGATCCCTTGCCGTTCGAGAATCGTTTTACTCCAGGGCCCGGCACTGAGCAAAACCCGCTCGCTTTCCCATACCGCGCTGTGGGTCGAGACCTTCCAAACATGGCTCTGCCGCGCTAACGCCTCGACTTCCTGATGCTCGTGAATGGCGACGCCAAGTTGCTCCACATAGGCGCGTAGCCCAGCAAGAAGGCGGGGATTGCGTACCTGCGCCACTTCTGGGCAAAACAAGGCGCTGTCGGCATGGAGAAAAGGCGCGCGGGCACGCATTTCTGCTGCAGAAAACTGCTGCCATTGCCAGCCCCAGTCGGCGCCCCAGGCAGGGGCATCTGCGGGCAAGGGCGCCTCGGGGCTATTAAGCACCCACATCCCCGATGCCAACCATTCCGGGTCGATTCCGGTAGCTGCCTGAATTTCGGCAACAAAGTTTGGGTATTGCTGCATCCCAGCTGTGGCCAGTTGCAGCAGCGCCGGACGGTAGCGCCACGGATGCAGAGGGCTGAGAATGCCACCCCCGGCCCAAGAGGCCTCGCGCCCTACGCTGCCGCGCTCGAGCACCGTAACCCGTAGCCCCGCCTGCCGTAGGCGCAAAGCGGCACTGAGGCCGATGACGCCGGCGCCAATGACGAGGATCTCGCTGCTTGCGTGGGTCATAGCCTGTCAAAAATCGATGCGATAGAAGATGTTGGCACCATCCTGGGTGCCGCTCTCGGTCTGGATTTCGATGTGCCGCGAAACGCGGTAGCGCAAGCGGGCAATCGTTCCTTGGCCAAGAATGGACTGCCCGACGCTAAAGTACAAGTTGGGGGTAATGTAGTGCCCCAAAGTCACCATGTCTGCAGCAAGTCCGCTGCTATTTCCATTAGAGCTGACGCCAACATCGAGGCCGCTACCGCCCAATCCGCCATTGCCAAAAACGGCGGCCCGCCCGGCGGAGAACAGTTGCCCAGCGGCGGCCGAGAGGAGGGCGTCTTGGCTCTGCAGTCCAGAACTAGGCGTTCCCAATACCAGATACGAAAGGATATCGTTTTGCGCCATGCCCGGTTTGGAATACAGATTGACGACCGGGTGGCTGAGGTTTCCGGTTACCTGCACGCCGGCATAAATCGTCTCATTATTTACCGCAAAGCTGTTGCTATTGCGAATTTTGCGTACCGCTAAAACGTCGAGGCTGGCGGCATCGGGTGGGCCTGCGAAGATGATTCTTCCCCGCTGGAAAATCAGAGAATTACCGTAAATATCGTATTTTCCGTCAACCATCTGCAAGGTCCCGTGCATTTCGGGAGAGGTAGACGGCGGCGTGATGCGCAGATCCAGGCTTCCCTCCAGGTTGGCACGTAGACCGCCAATCAAGATTTTGGCATTTTTACCGAGGCCAATATGAATGCTGGCCGCAAGATTGCTGGGCGTCGGTTTCTGTTTCTCATTGCGAACGAAGACGACATCACTGGAGGGCTTGGGGCCGCCAAAATCGGTACCTAAAATGCGCAGTTCCGAGGTTTGCACCGTGCCCGTGATATCCGTGCGGCCTTTCTCCTGCTGGATTTGCAGTTGCGGATTTACCGAGGCTTGCACTTGCGGCAAGTTTAGCGCCTGAAAATTGTCACCAGCAATATGCACCTGATACGCCAAGCCGTGCGCGAAGGTGATGGTACCATTGCCGGTTAGGCTGCCAGCGCCAGAATGCACCACCAGATTTTGCAAGGTCAGTTTTTCTCCCTGGCCTTGGAGTTCGGCGCCAATGTTTTGTAGGTGTAGGCCGGCCTGGGGAATATAACAGCCGAGCGCCGAGGCTTTGGCCTGCCCGCGCCAGTCGGGCTGCCCCCAAGTGCCACCAGCGTGCAGGTCGAGGGCAATCTGACCGGTCGGGTCGATGCGAATCGTTCCGGCGGGTAAGTGTGCTAGCAGCTGTCCGGGAATTTCCCCCACCACTACACCGGCAATGGGCGCCTTGCTCGGAGTGTGCCAGGGGAGGGCGAGGAGAGCAGGACTGCTGGCCTCGAGCTGCAGGTGACCAAGATGATCGGCAAGTCGGAGCTGGCTGTGCAGTTGCAGCCCCGATGCCTGCCAGGCAACTTGCCCGCTAAAGGCCTCGATTCCCAGCGCTTGCGCTTTGTCCTCGTCTTGCCAGTGTAGGGCAGTGTCGTGTACTTGCCAGTGCGCCTGTAGGGTGCAGCTGCCATGGCAGTTCCCTTGTATCTGCGCATCCCAGCGTCCGCGGATGCCGGCCTCGGCGCTCTTATCCCAAAAATCCAGGGGTAGAGCAGTAGCCACGGCATCGATATGCCCTTGGTTTGGCGCCGGACCATAGCCGCCGTCGACGTGCAGACTGGCGTCATGCGGACCATCAATCTGTAAGCCACTGATTTGCGCCGTTCCCTGCGCCCAGCGCAGATTGCTCGGGTGCACCATCTGCCAAGCGCCAAGACGAGGATCGTCAAAGTGCAGCTGATCCAGTTGCAAGCCCCAAGCATTTTGAGGGTGAAGCAAAACGCCGCTCATCTGTAGTTGGCGCGCACCGTTTTCGACATGTAGCTGCAGGTTGGCTTGCTGCAGGCTACCAGCAAGTTTGCTCTGTACGGCGAGGGTTTGCCCCGCGGCGACGATGCCAGCGGCGGTCAGGGAAGCGGCAAGTTGTTGCTGGGCGCTGAGGGAGGCGTTGAGGTCCAATTTGCCCACAGCATACTGACGATAGTGCAGGCTACTGCCCTGCAGATCGACTTGGCCCTGCCAGTTTTTACCGGCCTTGCCGAGCCAGCCCTGCACATGCGTAGTGCCCTGCATGCCCGGCAAAATGCCGCCCCAGCGCGCCACCTGTGCTTGCAACTGCAAGCGGGTATCCAGACTGCCGTTGGCCTGCAACTGCAAACCTGGTCCCTGCAAGCGAGCACCGATCAGACGCCACTGTTTACCTGCAAACTGCAGCTGCCCCTGTCCTTGCAGGGCTTGACGATAGACGACGCTGGGCAGGATTTGCCATTGCACCTTGCCCTGCCAGACGGCGCGCGGGGCAGAGACATCCACGGCAATATCGGCGGAGATTTGCCCCGGTACCTTCGGAGCAAATACCTGAAGGGGCAGTTGCCGCAGCGATAGCTTGCCTTGCACCGCCTTGGTCTTGTGGAGGGTGACGAGAAACCGGGAGGGCAGAATCTGGCCCTGCAGCAAGCGGCCTTGGATCGCCACCTGCAGTTGTTGGGCATTGCCAGAAAGAGTGCTGCGCAGGTCATTATTACCAGCAATGACGCGCAAGTCTCCGGCAATATTGCTGGCGTTGCCTTTCCCGTCCCAATGCAAGGCAACACTCTTGGCCTGTAGTGAGGGCGGAATGCCGGGCCAGCGAATGTCTAGCAGTTGTCCTTGGCTGCGATAGTCGCCGTGCAGGGTCTTGGGCAAATCGAGCCGTATGTTGCCAAGGGCGGGTTGGGAAAGGCGATTGCTGCGGACTTGGATCTTGGCAAGTTGCAAGGAGTAGGGTGCTACTTCGACCTCGCTCTGCAGGTGCAGATTCTCCTTGCCAACCTGTGCGTTGAGCGTGAGCGGGCCGCCAAATCGATTGCCACCGAGGCTGGTCCAATGCACTTGCAGCGTCGCTGAGTTCGCCGTTTTGCTGTTTGACTGCCACTGACCAAGGGCTTGGACGCTATCGCGCCCGGGCGTGATCTGGCCGCTCAGCTGCACATGGCCGAAGGAGCCTTTGGCCTTGAGCGCCCGAATGACCAGCGTGCCCCGCTGCCAGGCTAGGCGAGTGCAACTGCCGTCTTGGAGGGCAAAACTCTCGTGACTCCCTTCATAGATCCGTAGATTGCGCACCTGGAGGGGGGCGACCCGCAGCTGCAACGCGTCGAGCCAGCCAGGGAGCTTGGGCAGGGCAAGCCGCAGCGCTTGGGTGCGCGGTTTTGCGGTCGGTAACCAGACCTGGGCTTGCGCGAGCTCTAGGTCGGAAAAGCGGGCCTCCCCCCAGAGCAGGGCATAGGGATGAAAGTGCCAGTCCAACTGCTGCGCCTGCAGCTTGGCTTTTCCATGGGCGTAATGTAAGCCCCGTAGTTGTAGACCACTCGCCAGATTTCCCCGTACCTGCTGCACCGTGAGGCCGGGCACGAGAGAGAGCAACCAGCTCGCCCCAGCACTGGTCAGAGTTAGCCAAGTGAGCAGCACAAAGAGGGTGAGCACCGGCAGCAGCACCCCCGAGACTAATAGACCGGTAAGGGAGGGCAGCCGGTACTTCACATGTTGAACCCGACGGAGAGGATCACGCGGATTGCGGGTGCTCGTGGGGCAACCAAGGGATGCGCGAGATCAAAACTAATGGGCCCTACCGGCGAGTACCAGCGTGCGCCAAGGCCAACATCCTGTAAGGCATGAAAATGGGCAAAGTTGTCGAAGGCGTTACCGACGTCGTAGAAGGCATCGATAGCCCAGTCGCGGCTTAGGTAGCGGTCCACGTGCACCCCGGCAACGGCCAACAAGCGGCCGCCAACCACCCCGCCTGCGGCGTCGGTTGGGCCCTGCGACTCGAAGGCGTAGCCCGGTAGGCTATTTTGCCCGCCGGCAAAGAAGCGCAGATCCGGCGGCAAGTAGCGTATGGGACCATGGAGCCAGAGAGCGCCAAGGCTTGCCCGTCCACCGACGCCCCAGTTGGGACTGAGCATGGTGTCCCAACCGCCGCGCACGCGTAGGCGGAAGAAATTACTGGTGCTTCCCCACACCTTGCTGCCGCCCTCGGCAGTGGCGCGCACATAAAAGCCGGAAACCGGGCGCAGAATATTGCGATAATTCTGCACGCTATAGGTCACGGAAGGGTAAATATAGAAGGACGTATCGCTGATGTTGGAGACGGTATAGTCGGCCTGCTCGAGGTTGATCATCGCCTCGATGCTGGCATTGACATTCTTGCGGGCATTATTGGCCAAGGCCCAGCGGCGACCAACAGCGGCGCGCAGTTCATTGGCCGACCAGATCTGATAACTTTCATTTTGAAAGGACGCACTGGCAATGTATTCGGAGCCGAGTGCCGCCCCCACCGGCCAAGTGTAGGTGGCGCCAATATTGCGGCTTTTTTGTGCTGCCTGTACCGCCACGTGCAGATGTTGGGCGCGCTGGAACATGTTGTAGTTGTCGTAATATAGAATGCCATTCAAGCCGATGTCGGTACTATATCCTACTCCCACTTTGAGATGCTGCTCCGGCAAGCTTTGCAATTTGACCAGTACTGGAACCGCGTCACCTTTTGCTTTGCCAGTTTCCCCAATGACCTGGATATTCTCGAAGCGGTTGGCGTCGTGAAGATTGCTCTGAGTAATGCTCAGGGCAGTTGGCGAGTACCAATCGCCTTCCTTAAAGGTGAAATAGCGCTGAATAAACCAGCGCGGATAGCGATCGGCACCGCTAATCTCGATTTGTCCAACGCGAAAACGCTTACCGCTGTTAAGCCATAGGTAAATTTCTGCCCAATATTGCGCTTTGTCGATGAGAATTTCGTGGCGATCATAATGGGCATCGATAAAGCCCAGGCCCTGCAAACGGGCAAGACTCTGGTCTTTCCAGGTGGAATAACTGACTTGATCAAGCACACTGTTATCAGCCAAAGGAAACGGTTTAATTTGTTTCAATAAACGGCTATCGTTTTCGATGGCGCCGGTAATGCGGATGCTCTTGCTCCGCAAAATAATGGGTTTCCCCAGTGTAATTTGATAATGAATCGTTGCATCCCCTTGTTTTCCTGTCGCTATTTTGGTTTGCCAGGTGGCGGCGTAATAGCCGTAAGCCTGCAAGGCATCGCGCAGGCGCAAGTCGGAGGAAAGCGCCAGCTCTTGGAGCCGCTCCTTCTTGCCGTCATAGTGGAGGGAGGGGAGAGCGGCCTGCAATTTTTCTTGCAATTCGGCATCGACACCACTCACGGAAAAGGAAATCTCATCCTTGGCGAGGGTTACCAGGGGTACGCTCGCGAGCCACAGCAGCAGTGCGCCGCCTGCCATCAGCCGCCGTCGCCGCGCCACTCTACATGGTTGTTGCCGGAAAACTTTCACGGCCTCCCTGCTCTTTCCCCCGTTCTTGACTCCGGCCAGTGTACCACAGGCGCAGGCAGGTGCCGCCAGCAGGCGCAATGGGTGTCCGGAGGCCACACCCAGCTTGTCGCCGTTGGCTAGACTTGCCAACGGAGGTTGCCGATATGAAAGACATGTGCGTGTCTAATAATTTGCTATACTTGTCGCAGGAAGGCCCACCATAGCAAAAGGATAATACCATGAAACTCTCCTTCCACGGCGCTGACCGTAACGTTACTGGCTCCTGTCACCTGCTCGAGGCCCAGGGTAAGCGGGTACTCATCGACTGCGGCATGTTTCAAGGTGGCCACGAACTCGATGAGGAAAATGCCGAAGATTTCGGCTTTGATCCGCGCTCTATCGACCTGCTCTTGCTTACCCATGCACATCTCGACCATTGCGGTCGTATCCCTTTGCTCGCCAAGCGCGGATTCCGCGGCGAGATCATCACCACGGCCGCTACCCGCGAGTTGACCCGCGTGGTTTTGCTCGATGCGGCCCACTTGCAGGAGGAAGATGCTGAGCGCCGCCAACGCCAAGCCAAGCGCCACGGAGAGCCCGGCACCCAGCCTTTGTATACCACCCTCGACGCCCTCAATGCGCTCGAATTTTTTGGTCGGACTGCAGAGTATGGCCAGAGTTTGGAACTCGCCCCAGGGCTGACGGCAACCTTCTACGATGCCGGGCATATTCTTGGGTCAGCAAGTATCCGTATCGAAGCGAACAGTGCCGGCACGCGTAAGTCCATCATCTTCTCTGGCGACCTGGGCAATGCTGGGCGTGCGCTCTTGCGCAATCCGCAACTACCGCCCCGCGCCGATAGCGTGGTCATGGAGACCACCTATGGCGACCGACTGCACAAACCGATCGACCCCTCCATTGCCGAACTCTTTGCGGCGATCCGCGATACGCTGCAGCGGGGTGGTAATGTCATTATTCCTACCTTTGCCCTGGAGCGCGCCCAGGAGCTTTTGTTTTATTTGCGTCGTGGGGTCGAAGCCGGGGACTTGCCGCAGAGTCTGCCGGTCTTTCTCGATTCACCCATGGCCATTTCCGCTACGGAAATTTTTCGCCACCATCCCGAGTGTTATGGCGAGGAAGTCGATGCGCTTTTCCGCAAGGGGCAGGATCCCTTTGCCCTGCCTGGTCTGCGCTTTGTGCGCGAGAGTAGTGAGTCCATCGCCCTCAACCGCTTGGCAGGTGGCGCGGTGATCATGGCAGGTTCGGGGATGGCGACGGGAGGACGGGTGCGCCATCACCTGCGCCACAATCTCTGGCGAAATGACTCGAGCGTCGTTTTCGTTGGCTATGCTGCGCGCGGGACTTTGGCGCGTTTGCTCATCGATGGCGCCAAAACGGTCCGCCTTTTTGGGGAGGAAATCCCGGTGCACGCGCAGTTGCACACCATCAACGGCTTTTCTGCCCATGCCGACCAGCGCGAGCTGCTTGTCTGGCAACAGGCCCTGCAGCCAGCGCGGACCATCCTCGTGCATGGCGACCCCGACAGCATGGATACCTTTGCCACCCTTCTGAAGGACACCGAGGTCCATCGGCCAGCGCAGGGAGAGATCATCGAGCTCTGAGGTATCTACTGCCGCGGGCGCTTGACTGCCCTTTTCCCACTGGAATTGGCATTTTTTTTGCCGCGCTATTATCATTGGCCAAGCCTATCGGGGCTGGGTGAGCAACTGCCCGGCCCCTTTCCGTTTTGAGGAGCTCCGATGCAACTGATTGGCGAAGCCCTGACCTTTGACGATGTCCTGCTCGTCCCTGCCCATTCCACGGTCCTGCCCCGGGATGTCGAGATCGGTACCCGCCTGAGTCGCAACCTGCGCATCAACATCCCTCTCCTCTCGGCGGCCATGGATACCGTCACCGAGGCGGCCATGGCGATCTGCATGGCGCAAGAGGGGGGCATCGGCATCATTCACAAGAATATGAGCCCAGAACAGCAGGCCGCTCAGGTGCGGCGGGTAAAGAAGTTCGAGGCCGGTGTAATCAAAGACCCCATCGTCACCCAACCCCAGGTGAGCATTCGCGAAGTGCTTTTGCTAATGGCCAGCCATGGCATCTCGGGGGTACCAGTGGTGGGCGCCGACGGGCGATTGGAGGGTATCGTCACCAACCGCGATCTGCGCTTCGAGACCCGCATGGACGCGCCGGTGAGCAGCGTCATGACGCCGCGGGAGCGCTTGGTTACCGTTGCCGAGGGCAGCAGCCTCGATATCACCAAGAACCTGTTGCACAAGCATCGTATCGAAAAGATTCTGGTGGTGAACGACGCTTTTGAGCTGCGCGGCTTGATTACCGTCAAGGATATCAGCAAGGCAACGGCGCACCCCAATGCCTGCCGCGATAGCTTGGGCCGCCTTTTGGTGGGTGCAGCCGTTGGGGTGGGGGCCGGCACCGAGGAGCGGGTAGAGCGTCTGGTAGAGGCGGGGGTGGATCTGATCGTTGTCGATACCGCCCATGGCCATAGCCAGGGAGTGCTCGATCGCGTTGCTTGGGTCAAAAAACATTTTCCCCAGGTAGACGTCATCGGCGGCAACATTGCCACCGGCGAAGCGGCGCGAGCCCTGGTAGAAGCCGGGGCGGATGGGGTCAAGGTAGGTATCGGTCCGGGCTCCATCTGTACTACCCGCATGGTGGCGGGGGTGGGGGTGCCCCAGGTAACGGCGATCATCAACGTTGCCGAGGCACTGCGCGGTACCGATGTGCCTTTGGTGGCAGACGGCGGCGTGCGGTTTTCCGGCGACTTTGCCAAGGCCCTGGCCGCTGGCGCCCATACGGTCATGGTCGGCGGCTTGCTTGCGGGTACCGACGAGGCGCCCGGCGAAATCGAGCTTTACCAGGGGCGCAGCTTCAAGGCCTATCGCGGCATGGGCTCCCTCGGCGCCATGCAGCAGGGTTCGGCGGATCGGTATTTTCAAGACAGCAGCAATCCCGAAGGCCCAAAGTTGGTCCCCGAAGGAGTGGAAGGTCGGGTGCCCTACAAGGGGCCCGCGAGCCAAGTAATCCACCAGTTGCTGGGCGGGCTGCGCTCGAGCATGGGCTATCTTGGTGCTTCCAGCCTCGAGGTGCTCGCCCGCGATGCCAAATTTGTCAAAATCACCCAAGCCGGTGTGCGCGAGAGCCACGTCCACGACGTACACATTACCAAGGAAGCACCCAATTACCGGGTGGAGTGAGTTCCCTGCATGAGTCTCGAACGCATCCTGATCCTCGATTTTGGCTCGCAGGTCACCCAGCTCATTGCGCGTCGGGTGCGCGAGGCGCATGTGTATTGCGAAATCCACCCTTGCGATGTTGACGATGCCTTTGTGCGCAATTTTGCACCCAAGGGCATCATCCTCTCCGGTAGCCACGCCAGCACCTACGAAGATCAGAGCCTGCGCGCCCCGCAGGCGGTCTGGGACCTCGGCGTGCCGGTGCTCGGCATTTGCTACGGCATGCAGACGATGGCGGTGCAGCTGGGTGGGGAAGTCCGCTGGACCGATCATCAGGAATTTGGCTATGCCGAATTGCGCGCCCGCGGGCACACCCGCCTTTTGCGCGATATCGAAGATTTTCGCACCCCGGAAGGTCACGGCATGTTGCGGGTATGGATGAGCCACGGCGACCAAGTCACTGCCTTGCCGCCGGGTTTTCGCCTCATGGCCAGCACCGAAGGTTGTCCCATTGCCGCCATGGCCGACGAGGAGCGCGGCTATTACGGCGTGCAGTTCCACCCCGAGGTTACCCATACCGTCCAAGGTAAGGCGATCCTTACGCGCTTTGTGCGCGAAATCTGCGGCTGCCATGGCGATTGGGTCATGGGCGACTACGTGAGCGAGGCGGTGCAACGCATCCGCGAGCAGGTGGGCGATGCGGAAGTCCTCCTCGGGCTGTCGGGGGGCGTTGATTCCAGTGTAGCCGCGGCCCTCATCCATCGTGCCATTGGCGACCAACTGACCTGCGTTTTTGTGGATCATGGCCTGCTGCGCCAAAACGAAGGCGACATGGTCATGGAGATGTTTGCCGGGCGGCTCCATGCGCGGGTGATTCGTGTCGATGCCAGTGCTCTGTTTTTGCGCGAATTGGCCGGGATAACGGACCCCGAGCAGAAGCGCAAGATCATCGGCCGACTCTTTGTTGAGGTCTTTCAGGCCGAAGCGGAAAAATGCAAAGTCGCACGCCCGGGCCACAAAGGCGTGCGTTTCCTCGCCCAGGGCACCATTTATCCCGACGTCATCGAGTCGGGCGGTGCCAAGAGCAAAAAGGCCGTCACCATCAAGAGTCATCACAATGTTGGCGGTTTGCCGGAGCAGTTGGGGCTGGAACTCCTCGAACCCCTGCGCGAGCTCTTCAAGGATGAAGTGCGCGAGCTCGGATTGGTGCTCGGTCTACCCGCCGAGATGGTCTATCGCCATCCCTTTCCCGGTCCGGGCCTTGGGGTGCGCATCCTTGGCGAGGTCAAACAGGAATATGCGGAGCTCTTGCGCCGCGCCGATGCCATCTTCATCGAAGAGTTGCGCGCCAGTATCGACCCTACCACCGGGCGCAGTTGGTACGACCTCACCAGCCAGGCCTTTGCGGTGTTTTTGCCGGTCAAGAGTGTAGGAGTGATGGGTGATGGCCGCACTTACGACTATGTGGTTGCCCTCCGTGCGGTGCAAACCAGCGATTTCATGACCGCCGATTGGGCCGAGCTGCCATACTCCCTGCTCAAAAAGGTTTCTTCCCGCATCATCAACGAGGTACGCGGCATCAACCGGGTCACCTACGACATCTCCAGTAAACCACCCGCAACCATCGAGTGGGAGTGAGTCTAGGATTTCCAAGTAAGGCCTGCTTGGTCCCCTATTCGAGCATGACCATCCATCGCCGTTTTTTGAAAGTCCGCCCTTATTGTTGCGATTTGTCAGACTTTTGTCATAAAAATGTCGCAATAGTGTCACAAAAGTTTCAAATTATTGTCACATTACTCTGTTACCATTCCCCAACAGTTTGGCAAAACCGCTACAGTTGAGGAGTGCACCCATGAAGACCCCCAAGCCATTGCTCTTGGCCCTTGCTTTGGCCTTGAGTCAGTTTCCCGTTCTGGTCCACGCTGCTGACGACGACTCTAGCGCCTCGACGAGTACAGCGAGCACTGGCAAACAACCCATAACCATTGGCGAAGTGGAAAAGACGGCACCACCGGAGCGCGGCACGGGCTCGTTGACCAAGGAGCTGGTAAAACATGCCAGCCCCAATGAAAACTTCCAGACCGTGTTGCGTAATATCCCCGGTTTTACGGTGATCAGTAGCGGACCAGGTAACTTGACTACCTCCGACAGTACCTTTACCTATCAGGGTTTCAATAGCGATCAGGTCGGTGTGGAATTTGATGGCGTGCCGCTGATCAACACTTTCCGTGGCGGCAGTAATGGCCAGGGAGATGACCACGCCCTAACTCCCATTGGTATGGGGCAGTTTTCGGGAGTGAAGGTCTATAGTGGTGCGAATACGCCATCCGAAACCGGTATCAACGCCTTGGGCGGAACCCTCGACTACACCCCGACCCAGCCGACCAAAAACTTTGGCGTCGAAGCCTTTGGTAGCGGTGGTGTTTATACCGGTGGCACCGGCGATAGTGCGGCGGGAGGCTTGACGATCAATTCTGGGGTCTTGCCCTACGTTGGTACCCGCATGCTCTTTAGCTATAACTATCAACCCTACCAAAGTTACATACAGCATGTGCATTCCATTAACAACAACTATTATTTTGCGGCGATTCAGCCCTACAACCATGGCATGTCGCAGCTATCTTTGTACACCATCTACAACCATGAATTAGCACAATTTCCCGAGCGTGCGCCGGTGGCGCTGATCGACAAGTATGGGCGTGATTTTCAGTGGAATCCGAATATCTATGCCAACTGGAACAATACCAGCTCCTTCACTACGGTGCTGGGTTGGAAGTCGATCATCAACGAGCACCTCTTGGCCAAAGCCAAATTCTTTGTGACCCAAAACGATAATGATCGCACTGCGTATACCAACGCGGCGTACAAAGGGCTTTTTGATGGCTACCTGCTGCCGACTTCGCCGAAGAGTTATGCTAACCCATCTAGCACTGGTCGTCCGAGCAATACGTACAATCCCACTGCCTTGTTTGGCAGTAGTGACAACGGCACCCAGTATCAGCGTTATATCGATAATTTTGGCAATGTAGGTTTCAACCCGAGTTTGGATTTTCTGTTGCCGCATAATGTCGTGACGTTGGGTGGTAGTTACATTTACAGTACCGACCACTCCGCCGAGTATTGGTATGGCAGCTACAATGTACCGATGATTGACGGTTATAACGACGCTTGGGATGAGCACGATACCCGACAGATTTCGGACGTCTTTCTCCAGGATCGCATCAGCCTGCTCGATCGCCACCTGACCATCACCCCGGGTGCCAAATATTACCTAGTGGACACTACCTGTAATGATGTTGAGGGGTATTACTACAACTACGGTGGATCGATAAGTAATACCTACAATTTTTGGGAGCCATCTTTTGGTATTAGTTATCTGATCAATAAAGATCTGGATACATATTTCCATTATGGCCGGGTGTACAAGGTGCCGAATATCAGCGCGTACTACGCAGAGATTGGCAGTAGTCCAACTCCAGGTACGGTGCAGGTCAAGCCCGAAGATGTCGATAGCTTTGATACCGGGGTGCGCTACAACGTTGGTCCCCTACAGACGTCGCTTGCCTATTTTTTACGGCTTTTCCACAACAAGTTCGGTTATTACTATGACGGTTTGACCGGAATAACCTATCAGTACAACGTCGGTAGTGCGCTTTATCAAGGGTTTACTGCTTCGGCCGATCTGCAGTTACCCGATCGCTTCAATGCCTTTGCCAACTATACCCTCACCGCTGCCCATTACACCTCTAATTTTCAGGCGGCGGACGGAGTATCCGTGAGCTCTGGCGAAATTGTCGCACGGGTGCCTACCTACAACCTGAACTTTGGCTTGGGATACCATCTGGATGGCTTCAGCGCTCGCGTTACGGATCACGTCGTGGGGCCTCAGTACATCAACACCAACAAGGGCGTGAATTCCGGTATCGGCTTGCACCCGTATAACATCACCAATCTCAACCTGGGTTACACCATGCGCCCGATGACCATGGGCTTGAAGAAGGTGACCTTCGATCTATACGTCGATAACCTTTTCAACCAGAAATATTTCTCCTCGGCGGATCTATACTTGGGCAAGCCGAGTCAGGGTGGACATTTTGTTGAGGCGCAAGTGGGCGCTCCGACATTTGTTGGCGCAGACGTTAAAGCGAGTTTTTGAGGGTAAACATCTGGGGGGGCGTAAAAGCCCCCTTTGCTATCATCGTGGGTGGCAATAAAAATAGTGACCGCTGCCATGAATATCTGAGTAGAGGGATTCCTGATGAACTACGCTCCATTGATCACAGCGAGTACCATCATGATGCTTACGGAGGGTTGGATTGCCTGGCGTTTCAAGAGCGTTGATCCCAACGCCATACGCAGTCGTGCGCGTATGGACCGATATGGGTTTCTTCTAGTGGGGTTGTCTGTTGACCTAGCCATATTTCTGGGAAAGCTTCTTTCGGCTACCATAGCCTCTCGAATTACGCCAGATATGCCTTGGACCACACTTGGGGTGGGTCTTCTCGTCTTGGGTTATGTAATACGTTTCTGGGCCATAACGACTGCTGGAAAAGCGTTTTCTTTTGATCTACGCGTAGAAGAAAATCAAAAACTGGTCGATGATGGTCCTTATCGCTATGTCAGACATCCGTCCTATACAGGAAGCCTCGTCGCTTTTTTAGGGATTGGATTTCTTTCCGAAAGCCTCTTTGCAAGCGTCATCCTCATGATGACTTTATTCTTCTTTTATAGGGTTCGGATCAAACGAGAGGAGTCCATCCTCACGGCGAACTTGTCTGGCTATTCAGAATATTGCAAGCGCACGAGATATCGGTTGATCCCTGGCATTTTGTAAATTTCTTTCGATAATGCGTATTGTATTTTGATCGCTTATTGAGACTGCTCGCATCCAATGGCAACTATCGCTGTATTACTACCCATTTCACCTCTATCACGCTGCCTTGCGCTAAGTGGATTCGTGGCCGACGCGGATTTCTAGCCGCAGAAACCATCGCATCATCGGTTTGACCTCGAGCACCTGCTGGTCTTTTCGCCATTCTTGATTTTTAGCGCAGCGTTGTGATTTATCCCTTACGATTGATGATTTGAAATTGGTAATGCAACCGGCAATAGAAGATCGTTATCACTGAATTTTCCGCACCCGCAGAGGCTGTGGTCCTTGGTGTTGCTCTAGGCTCAGACCTTGACCCTCAACGCGGAAGGCAAAGGTGAGCAGGGCGGCTGCAGCGCTGAGTACGGCCATGAGGGCAATCACCGCGCCACTGCCGAGCCGTTCTTGCAGAATGGGTAGCAAAAAAACCGCAAGGGTGGCGCCGAGCTTGGCAAAAGCGGCGGCAAAGCCCGAACCGATGCCGCGCACTTGCGTAGGGTACATTTCGGTAGGGAGGATGAAAGTGGTGGCATTGGGGCCGGCGGTCATCGCCAGATTGTAAAAGGCAAAGGCGGCCAGAAGCAGAAGCGCATCGCCGTGTAGCCACAGACTAGCCCAGAGCAGGAGCAAGCCCAGTCCCATTCCCAAAAACCCAAGAATCTGCATGCGAATGCGCCCGAGCCGCGGGATGAGAAACAGGGCGAGCAGGGCACCTAAGAGCAAAAAGCTATTTACCCGCAGGCTGTTGAGGGTATCTACCCAATCCCGCTGCCATGCCGCGGTAAAAGTGGTGTGTGGCAGAATCTCGGATAGAAGCAGCGGGGTAAAAAGTCCGATCCCATAGGTGGCCATGTCCATGAGAAACCAGGGTATGGTGACCAAGATGGTGCGTCGACGGTATTCGGGAGCCAGCAATACGAGCCAGCGGTTATGGGGGATGCTCCGTAATTTGCTGGCTTGGTGCATGGTTCTTCCCAGCTCCTTGGCCATACGCTGCCACCGCTCCTGCTGCTCTGGCGCAATGCGGGTGAGGACCTGGGCGGCATCGTGGTTGCGGCCGTGGGCAATGAGCCAACGGATACTCTCCGGTAAGGTCCAGCGTCCCAAAAAGTAAGGGATACCGAAGAGGGCCTGCACGGCCATCAGATAGCGCCAGCTCTGCTGTCCCGAGCCGAGCAAAGCCAACGCGATTCCTGCCGCCACCAGCATCCCCAGGGGTTGCAGGGCCATGGCTCCGGCCAGCATACGGCCGCGATGGCTCTGGGGCATGAACTCCGAAATAAAACTACTACCAACGGGGAAATCGCCACCAATGGCAATCCCCAGCAACAATTCGCCAATTCCCAAACCGAGACTACCCTCGACCAGGGAGAGAAGAAAACCAGCAAGGACGAGGCCCGCTGCGTTGGCCAAGAGGAGAGGACGGCGACCAAAACGATCGGCTAGGTGGCCGCTCAGCAAGGCGCCAAGGATCGTTCCGCCCATCAGGCAGGCAGCAATCAGCCCCATGGTGGAGGGATGCAGCCGAAAGTCTGCGCGCAGCAGGGGCAGGACGATACCGAGCAACATCATGCTCACGCCGCTCAGCAGGGGGCCGGCGGTAGCAAGGATCCACAAGCGATAATGGAACGCGGAAAGCGGTGCCTGATCGAGAACTTCTACCCAAGTTTGGTGGTGGGCATGTACCTGCGGCGGATTTGTTGTTTTCCCCATACTCTCCCTGTCCTTCGCCCCCAGTGTAACAGGGAAAGGCTAGGCGCGCAGTTGCCGCAGCAGGGGTACCTTGATCTGGTCGAGAAGGAGGGTGTAAGCCACCGTAGCGGCTAGGAGGATCAGCACCAGAGACCAGGGCAGTGGCGCCATGAGCCAACCGCAAATGGCGAGGGTGCTCACCACTACCACATCGCCCAAGCTCGCATAGAGCAGGAAACTGCCGGGGCGGGAGGACCAAAGATGCTGGCGTTCGCGCACCAGAAACACATTGGCCAGCCCAGAAAAGACCAGGCCGAGAAAGTCCAGGCTCTGCAGACTATGTGTGGAAAGCCCAAGCTGCCGGCCGATGAGGTAGACGCCAAAGATGTAAACCAGCCAAGCCAGGGCAATGGCGAGCGAGGAAAGCACAAGGGTGCGCACTGCCCAGCGATCGGGTTTTGGTGAGGGGCAGACATGGTCCTCAGCCAAAGACATGGTCACAAAATCGTTGGCGAAAAGGAGCAGGAGCACCAGCAATGGAGTGACGACGAATTGACGAAAAAATAAAAATCCCAAGCTCAAAAAGAGGGCAACCTGAAAGACCTTCACAATTTTGTTCAGAGTGTAGGTGAGCATGCGCTGGTAAACGCGGCGACCGGTAACGACGGCATCGAGCACCCCCTGCAGGCCGGGGGTTGTGAGGACCAGGCTCGCGGCGGCCTTGGCGACGTCGGTGGCGCTTTCGACGGCAACCCCCATCTCTGCCTGCTTCAGGGCAGGTGCGTCGTTTACCCCGTCGCCGGTCATACCGACGATGCTGCCTTTTTTCTGCAGCCCCTGAACCAGGTGGAACTTGTCGGCAGGAAAGACGCCAGCATAGACGCCACAATCTGCGCTCATGTCGTGGTGATTGCAGACGGGGCCGGCAATGCCGAGGCTTGCGGCAACGGTTTCTGCCGTCGCTTGGCTATCGCCAGTCACCATCCGAACCCGCACCCCGAGATTCTGCAACTGGCCAACCACGTCCTTGGCATCGGGACGGATCGGATCGCTCAGGGCCAGCAGGCCCAGAAAATCGGGGCTACCGTCTGGTCCGGCGGCCACCGCAAGAACGCGTGCGCCGGTTTTGGCAAGGGTTTCCGTCGCCTTTTGCCACTGCGGTTCGTTGCAGAGTTGGCCGATGATCTGCGGGCTGCCTTTCAGCGCGCGGTAGGTCGTGCCCGCTATGCTGGTCGTGCCCTCTGAGCGCTTGGTTGCTGGATCGAAGGGAATAAAGCCATCCCTTGGCAAAGCCGTTAGCCCTCGTTCCTGGGCGGCGGCGATGATGGCCAAATCGATGGGGTCTTGGGTGGCGCTGTCGCTGGCGAGCACGGCGTAGCGCAGCAATTCTTCGGACGAATGCTTGGACCACGCTTGCACCTGGCTGAGGCTGAGGCGGTTTTGCGTGAGCGTGCCGGTTTTGTCGCTGCACAGGTCGCGCATGGCGGCGGCTTCTTCGATGGCAGCAAGGCGAGTAACCAGCACGCCGCGCTGGGCTAGGCGCAGGGAGGCGAGGGCGGTGGCAAGGGTAAAGGTGGCCGGTAGCGCCACAGGGACCGATGCCACCAACAGAATGAGCACAAAGGGAAGAATGGTTGCCAGCGGAAGACCGACGAGCATGGCATAGGTAAGAATGGCGACGGCGAGGATGACGTCCATCGCGACCAGGTAGCGCACGATGCGCAATACCAGTTCTTCCAGATGGCTCTTTGCGCCAGCGCCGCGCACCAGCTCGGCAGTTTTACCAAAGTAGCTGTTTTTTCCCGTTGCGGTCACCGTACCCGTGGCCTCGCCGCGACGAACGATTGCCGCAGAGTACAAGGTGGCGCCGGCGGCGAGATCCACGGGCAAGGATTCGCCGGTGAGGGCCGATTGGTCGACTTGCACTTGGCCCTCGGTAATTTGCATGTCGGCCGGGACAATATCGCCCATACGCACATGCAGGAGATCGCCCGGAACGAGTTCCGCTGCGGGAATGCTGCGCCAGGTCCCGTCGCGGCAAACCCGGGCTTGGATGCGCAGGCGTTCGCGCAGCAGTGCCAGGGCATTTTGTGCCTTGCGCTCCTGGGTAAAGCCGAGGATGCCGTTGAAGAGTAAGAGGAGGAAGATGATGACGGCTTCCGGCCATTTCTGCAGGGCCGCCTCGAGAACAAAGGTGGCCTCGAGCATCCAGGGCACGGGGGCCCAGAACTTGAGGGCAAAGGTCTTCCACGGGGTTTGCGCGGCTTCCTGGACTTCGTTTGCCCCCACTGCTTGCAGCCGTCGCTTCGCTTCCTCTTGGCTGAGACCGGTGCAATCCGCTTGCCCCATATTCATCTCCTATTCGTAGGCCCGATCGCCCGTCGCCCCGATCCGCATCTGCCTCAAAAACGCACGGGGCGAATGAAGGCCTGCTTGCCGGCAAAGCTCGCGGCGGTACCAATCTGCTCCTCGATGCGGAGCAGTTGGTTGTACTTGGCGACGCGCTCTCCCCGCGCCGGCGCACCGGACTTGATATGTCCGCTATCGAGAGCGACTGCGAGATCGGCGATGAAGTCATCGGTGGTCTCTCCCGAGCGATGAGAAACAAAGGCCCCCCAGTGATGGAATTGTGCCAGGCGTGCGGCGGCAAGGGTTTCGGTCACCGTCCCGATCTGATTGAGTTTGATCAGTACGGCAT
>NZ_JAVRKK010000036.1:0-19628 GCF_031962545.1 Candidatus Igneacidithiobacillus taiwanensis | reverse complement strand
CTACAACGCCGAACGGCCACACCATCGACTCGGACAGAAACCACCGCTATCCTTCCTCCTCCAACATCTACCACAGTGCCAAAGGTGGTGGACGCATACAAAGCATTGCATCGACTTCCATGGCATGCTAATATTCGCCCTCGTAGTCAGCAATGACTGCGAGCGCATGTTTCTTTCCTCCTTTGTGGTTTTGGGGCTTTCGCGAGCCCCTTTTTTATGCCATGCTTTCGGCATGCAACTCCCCTGCGAGACGCCCTTCCAAATCGAACTTGCGCAGCACGAAGTTCTGCGCGGCTACCTGCACGATACCGGCTCGGGCCCCATTGGGGTGTTTTTGCCGGGCTTTGCTTCCGATATGCAGGGCAGCAAATCGCAGTTACTCGCACAACACGCCCAACGCCTTGGCCGCAGTTGGCTGCGCTTTGATTATCGGGGTATCGGTCGATCGGATGGAGACTTTGCCGGGCTCAGCATTTCCCGCTATCTGGAGGATGTAGAAGCGATCCTCGCGCTAGTCGCGCCGCGCCCTCTCGTCTTGGTCGGCTCGAGCATGGGGGGCTGGGTAGCCACCCTCGCCGCACAGCGGTATCCGCAGCGCATCCGCGCCCTGTTGCTCATTGCACCGGCCTACAATTTCATTCAAGACTACTTTGCTGCCCTGCCCACCGAGGAGCAGAAAGATTGGCAGGAGACAGGTCTACGCCACTGGCAACTCGGCCCTTACGGCCCTCGCTTTCCCCTCGCTTTCGGGGCGGTAGAGGATGCCGCGGCCTACGATCTGCTACGCCATCCACCACGCCTTGCCATTCCGACCCTCATCCTCCACGGCTCTGCCGATGATGCGGTGCCGCTGCAGCGCAGCTTTACCTTTGCCGATCTTGCATCCAGCCCATCCCTCGCCATCCGCGTTCTGCCCGGCATCGACCATCGCCTGCAAGGCGCAGAGCGCCAACTGCTGCAGGGCGTCGACGAAGTCTGGCTGGCGGTAGCCGCAGCCGCCGCACTGTAAAAGTAGCGCCTAATCTCTTATACTCTGGCGTCAAATGATGATGCCCAGTCCATGATCCACCTACGCACCTACGTCTACATCGACTCCCTGCAACCCCAGCTCGCCGCTTACATGGCCTCGGTATCACAGGGTTTTTTGCCAGTACCGGGCGATGCCGCCTTGTGGATCGAGGTGTCGCCGGGCATGGCGGTGCATCGCCTCACCGACATCGCCCTCAAGGCCACCCGCGTGCACCTTTCGCAGCAGGTCGTCGAGCGGGAATTTGGGACCATGGTCGTGCATCATCGCGATCAGAGCGACGTGCGTGAGGCCGGTCGGGTCGTTTTGCAGCGTATGGGCGCCCAGCAAAGCGACCGCAAAACTTGTCGCGTTACCTGGAACGAAATCATCCGCGGCATGATGCCGGACCATACCGTGCTCATCAATCGCCAGAATCGCCGCGGCTCCATGATCTTGCCGGAACAGAGCATGTTCATCCTCGAGACCGAGCCGGCAGGATATGTCATTTACGCCGCCAACCAAGCCGAAAAGGCAGCCAACATCACTCTCATCGACGTGCGCGCCGTGGGCGCCTACGGGCGTCTCACAATCGCCGGCCGCGAGGCCGATGTCGACGAGGCGGCAGCGGCGGCGGTCCATGCCGTCGAGAACCCTTCCTGGAGTTGACGATGGATCGGCAAACCCTGGAGCAAGCCCTTTGCCACTATCGCAGTCGCTACCCGGAGGAAGCGGCCTATGCCCGGCGCGGCTGTGCCCTGCTGCGCACGGTACCCGACTGTTTTCGACGCAGCAGTCCGGGCCTACATGTGACGGCTTCCTGCTGGGTGCTCAATCCTGCGCGTAACCGGACCCTGTTGATGCTGCATCGCAAACTCGAGCGCTGGTTTCAGCCGGGAGGCCATTGTGACGGCGACGAAGACGTGCAGCGTGTCGCCCTCAAGGAATGCAGCGAGGAGACCGGCCTTGCCGCCGAGCACATCCATTTTCTCTCGCCCCAGGTTTTCGACATCGATATTCACCGTATCCCGGCGCGACGGCAAGAGCCGGAGCACCAGCATCTCGACATCCGCTTTTTGATGGAAATCGACGATAGCTTGCCGCTACGGGGCAACAGCGAGTCGCATGAGCTACGCTGGGTACCCCTGCACGAAGTGCACAGCTACAACCGTGAACTTTCCATCCACCGACTGGTGGTCAAAAGCCAGGAGTGGGTGCGCCAGCACCGCGCCTGAGCGCGATGCCGGCATTCCCCGTATTCAAAAGAAGGTGTTGACAGCGGCGTCGAGGGCATCGCGCATATCTGGATCGTCGGTAATGGGGCGCACCAGGGCAACGCTGCAGGCTGCCAGGGGCGCAATACCCTTTTCGATCAAGGAACCAGCATAAATCAACATGCGGGTAGACAGGCCCTCATCCAGGCCATGCCCCTTCAGATTGCGCGAGCGCTCGGCAATCGACACCAGCTTGCCGGCAATCTCCGTCGACACCCCCGACTCATGGGCGACGATCTCGATTTCCAGATCCCGATCAGGGTAGGAGAAATCGAGGGCCCCAAAGCGCTGTTTGGTGGATTGCTTGAGATCCTTCATCGACGACTGGTAGCCGGGATTGTAGGAGATGACCAACAAAAAGTCGGGATGCGCATGCAGCAGCTCACCCTTTTTGTCGAGGGGCAAGGTACGGCGATGATCTGTAAGTGGATGGATGACGACGGTGGTATCCTGCCGTGCCTCGACCACTTCATCGAGGTAGCAGATTGCACCTATCCGCGCCGCAGTGGTGAGGGGGCCGTCCTGCCACTTGGTGCCGTCCTTATCGAGCAAAAAACGCCCGACCAAGTCCGAGGCCGTCATATCCTCATTGCAGGCAACGCTGATCAGCGGCCGCTGCAGGCGCCAGGCCATATATTCGATAAAGCGCGACTTGCCGCAGCCCGTCGGCCCCTTCACCATCATCGGCAGGCGCGCGGCATAGGCGGCCTCAAACAAGGAAATTTCGTCGTGGACTTCGCGGTAATACGGCTCTTCGCTGATCAGATACTGACTTTGCTCGCTACTCACAGAGATCCCTCACTCAATTCTTGAACTTGACCAGGCGGCTAACCTGGATATCGGAAACGAACATCACCCCCTGATGTTTCTCAAAGAAAGGGGTGAATCCCTCGAGGATCGGTGCCAGCAAATCCTCCGGCACGGCAACGATGATCATGATCAAAACATCATCTTCGTTGAACATCAAATGACTTTCGTAGATGCCATGGCTCCCCTTACCGGAGAGATTGCCAACGATGGTGTACCCCTTTACGCCGGCATGATCGAGGAGGTCCGTGGCAAAATCACGATGCGCTCCTTCGAGAATGATCTCGATCTTTTTCAGGGGATGGAGATTTAGAGTATTCATGCGCTTGCCTCCAAAAGTTTTTGTCGAACCTGTCGTCCCGATTCGGGATGAACCTGAAACTCGCCCTCTTCCAACACCAGACAACGGTAGTCATCTTCGGGGTCGATTACGATTACTCGCAGCCAGCCGCCCATGACCAAGGCCTTGACCTTGGGCAGGCGTCCCACCGCCGCAAGCACAAAGGCCGCTGGTGCCTCGACCAAGGCAATCAGGCGCACCGGTTCATGATACGGTTTGCCGTCTCGATACATCGACTGAATAGGCAAGCCGGTACGCAGATCACTCTGATTACCCGTCATCACCCCAAAGCGGCCCGCCACATTGTGGTAGGCCTTGCTGCCACTGCCAAAGTGATGCACATCCACCGTCGAAAAATAATGTTCGAGATTGATCCACTCTCCCACCACCACCGGCGCCGAAAGGATGTTTTCGAGAAAACGCCCCTTGGGATCGAGGCGGTAATCATAGGATTGGAGGAAGGAGCGCCCTTCCAGATCGACACCTTCGGTGAGATGACGACCGCCAATGATCCCATAGAGGTTACGCGACAGACCCCACTCCGGCCGCACCTGCGACCAGTCGTGGGCATGGCGGCGCGCCAGTGCCGCTGCCAGGTAGGGATCGGCGGCAATGTCGGCCTTGCCGCCCAGGGTCGGCATACGCTCGGCGGCGGTGCGCCGCGTTGCCGCTGCGAGTCCGGTGCGCAGGCGCTCGAGGTAGAGGAGATGGCGGGCTGGCAAAAGATCGAGATCGTGTAGGGTGATTTCGTCGGTGGTAGTGTTGTGCACCGCCGGCAGGAACCAAGTATCTTCAGGAATCTCGATACCCTTGTCCAATAACCGCCTCCGCACCTCCGGCTTGTTGGCCATGGCGCAAATCACGCGGGCATTGGGCAGGCCGCGACCGCCGCCGCAGGCGCCGCAATCCAAGGCCGACTCGTAGGGATTGTTCTGGGTCTGGCTCTCGTGCCCAACCATCAGTACGAAGCGCGAGAAATTCCGGTGCAAGCCCGTCGACAACAGGGCATTGGAAACGTAACGCACCTGCTCGTCGATGCTGAATCCCAAGCGAGCGATCCGCTCCATCTGCAGACTGGTTTCCTGGCGATTGACCCGATAGACGCTGCGTAACTTCTCGATAAAGTCCGCCTCCTGCG
The DNA here is from genome assembly GCF_031962545.1 of Candidatus Igneacidithiobacillus taiwanensis. Lineage (NCBI taxonomy): Bacteria > Pseudomonadati > Pseudomonadota > Acidithiobacillia > Acidithiobacillales > Acidithiobacillaceae > Igneacidithiobacillus > Candidatus Igneacidithiobacillus taiwanensis. Next base: position 15,063 of record NZ_JAVRKK010000036.1, on the reverse strand, counting down.
CCTCGCTCATACCCAAACGGCTAGCCAAGACACTCGGGCCCTGGCTGTGGCCAAGGGCAATTTCCCGCAGTTCCCGCACCTCGTCGTCGGTCACGCGATCGCGCTGCAACTGCAGCTCCCGCTGCAGGGCGCGGACGATCATGGCGCGCTGCACGGCACGGATGATGGAGTCGGCCTGATCGGAACTGAGCTTGTCGACCAGCAGGCGGGTTACCGGCTTGTGCGCATGCAGGCGCCCATGCAGATCGTGGTAAAGCACCGGCGCCACCGTCTGCCCAATCAAACCCAGACTGAACAGCAAACCGACCGCTTCCACCGCCACGAAAGGAGATAATATCGAAGACTTGATGTCATGCAGCACATGCTCCAAGGCCCCGTACAACGGCTCCTCCTCAAGCTGCAACTCTGCAGGAATTTCCACGATCAGGTTATGCGGGGTCTGTACGGCGGGGCAGAGATGCACCTCACTACCCTTCCCGTACTCGAGGAAGCCGATTGGCACACCAAAAAATCCGGCAATGCCAAAGGTCTGGTAGTCGCCCAAAGACTCCAGGTGGCGGCGCATGGGCTCCGAGCGTACATCGATGCAGAAGAAGGCCTGGGCAAAAGGACGCTTTTGCGGGCGATCCTCGGGCAAGCGCACCTTGCGCACGAGGTCCGTGATGTAGTGCCACTCCATTGCTCGCAACCAAGCGTAGCCTTCGCCCTGCTCCCAGCGTCGCAGCACATTCACGAATTCTGCCAACTGCGCCGGCGTCAGCGCTTGCAAGGCCGCCAAGGCGTCCGCTCCCACTTTGCCGGCGAGGCCCGTAAGGGCACGCGCCTGGCGCTCTGCCTCCCGTGCCCGCTTGGCGCCGATATAGGCCGTCGCCAAGGAGGCAAAACCCTTACGGCTGCCACGGGCAATGGCATCGTCCACCTCTTGCGCCCAGGCTGGCAGTATCGTGCCCCCGTACAACTCCAAGCGCAGATAAGCACCATACGGATCACGATGAATGAATGCCTGCAGCTCCTCGGCGTCGGCAGGACAACGATGGTGGCGCACCGCTTCCTGCAGCAAGGAAAGACCAAGGACCATGCGCACCGCGACAAAGTCTGCAAGATCGGCAGGATACTGCTGTGCCCAATAATAATGCTTGGCCATGCTGCGAAAACGAATGAAACCTGCCCAACCATGCAAGCGGGTAAGCTGACGGGTGATATAGCTCTGCCAATGCTCTTCCGGGATTTTCAGCAGCAAGAGAATCTGCGCAATGATCCCTTCCGGGCTCTCGCTCGAGTCCAAGAGCTCGCGCAGATGCAAGCCGAGCAGAGCAAAGCGCAAATTATGGCGGGCTACATCTTTCCAGGAGGCAAAGAAGCCCTTTTCCCGGCTTGGCGCCTGCCAGGCAGATTGGCCTTCGTCAAAAAAGTCGAGACAGCTCTTGACCAGCAGGTCATCGAGGGTATCGCCAATCTTGGTGCCGAAGAGACGATCGATATTGCCGTAGAGCGGGCCATCCACCGCCACCTTACGCGCCAAAAGCGCTTCCAGCCTTTCCTGCAGGGTTTCGGCATCGAGGGCGCTGACGGGAGCCGCGCGCAACGCGGCGGAAAGGGCTTCGCCATCCAACCAATCGCTGGCAGGTACCAGGGCTTCCTGCTGGCACTCGGTGAGCAAGGTCCAAATCCAACGCTCCAGATCGACGCCCGGCAACGTGATCTTCTGCTCTGCCAAAAAGTCTTGCAGATAGCGGCGCAGGGCGGCGTCGTCGATCTTGCCTTCGGCCCGATAGCCCTGGTAGTGCGAGCGCGGCAGGTAGCCGCGGCCATGGAATAACTGGCTTCCCTGGGCTACCGCCTCGGGAAAGGGCAAGTGTTCCAGACCGAAGAGCGGGTTGTGGTGAATGAAGGTACGCATCGGCCAGAAACGTGGAATGGGCTCGCTGGCAACGTAGACCATCGACCGGATCTTGAGCCGGTCTCCCAGGGTCAGATTCCTATCCATGCGCGACTCCAGAGCAATCCAAACAAAGCGAAGAGCAAGAGCACTCCTGCACCCAGACCGGTCGTGGCCACCCCAATGTCGGTCAGGGGCTCCCCACGGTAGATACCGAAGAGCAAATCTTGCAAAAACTTGCCAATCGACCATCCCCAAATGAGCAGCAAGAGCAAGAGTGGCCAGAGCCAAGCCAGGGAAAGCACCGCAAAGACCTGCAGCAGGGCAAAAAAGCTCGGGAATACCGGGGTCGCCACCAAAGCCAGGGCGCTCAGGGTGATCAGGCCACTAAGCCGCGGCAGTTCGGTGGCCAAACCGCCGCGCAACCCCAGGTAGGCACCGCCCATACGTTGGCTGAGCATGCCAGCCCAAATCATCAAGAGTGCCGCCGGCAAGGACCAAGCCAGCGCAAAGAGCTGTACCGCCACCATCTCTGCATGACTTGCCATGAGCAGCCAAGCAAGGGTGAGGCCGGAGCTGGCGGTCAATCGCGCCCAGATCCGCAGTTCTCGGGCACTTACCGCACGGAAGGCATAGAAAATGGCGGTAAATAACACCAGCATCAACCAAACCCGCCAAAAGGGCGCGGGCAGCGAAGCATGGGGCCCAGTCTTGTAGAGCAGTAGAACGCCAAGCTGCGGCAGGACCAAAATAGCCAAGGCGCGCGCCCAAGGGCCCGGCGCCGACTCGACCAGCCGGTTGAAAATCCAGCTAAAAGGAAATACTGGGAGAAGAACCGCTGCGAGAAAGAGAATGATCCATTCCATAAGGTCAGCTCCACCGGAACCAGACATTGAGGCGGCGCGACGCGTTCAGCAGGAGCTGGGTCATCCGCACATAGACATCGTTCAGATACAGTTCGCGAGTAAGCAAGGCGTAGAGAGCCACATAGGTCCCATGCCAGCGCTCTCCGAGCCGATGACGCCAGCCTTGGGCATCGGCAAAAAAGGTGAGTGCCCAACCACCCACAAAGAGGAGTGCGAGGACGATGACCAGGATATCGTAAGAGAGCACCCCAATACTCGCCGAGGCAAAGAGGCGTGCACTCGCCCCATGCTGCGGATAGAGGAAATTCGAAAAGTAATGGCTGATCAGCGTATAGCCGATTACCACCAGAACAAAGGAGCCGAGGATGCCGCCCATCACTTGCCAAGGGTTGCTGTGGGTCATCTTGTGCGCCGCAAAGAGGGCTTGAGCACCGGTCACCCAGGCAAAGAAGAGAAGAACGATCACGCCCTGCTCAAAAAACAGGTGCGAGGCCACAAAAAAGTGTGAAAGACTGAGCACCAGCACCGGCACCAAAATGGTCAGCGCCGCCGCAGTCCACCAGGGCAAGCGCGAGGGCTTGGCAGGACGACGCTCGACAATCGAGACATAGACTGGATCCGGTGGCACCCCATCCTCGCGGCGGGCGTCGCCAATGGCGTTGCCCGCCCCCAAAAAGAGTGAAGCCTTGAAAAAGCCATGGGCAATGAGGTGAAACACTGCCAAGGGAAAGGCGCCAAGACCGCATTCCATGACCATGAAACCCATCTGTCCCATGGTGGAATAGCCGAGGGAGCGCTTGATATCGTTCTGGATGAGCATGAGCGCCGATCCCAATACCGCGGTAATCAAGCCGACCACGAAGGCGATATGCAGAGCGAGGCTGGTGTACTCGAAAATCGGCGCAAAGCGGTTGAAAAGAAAGCCGCCGGCGTTGACGATTCCCGCATGCATCAGCGCCGAGACTGGGGTCGGCCCATCCATGGTGTAAGGGAGCCATCCATGCAACAAAAATTGCGCCGAGCGGGCAAAGGCCGCGAGGGCAATGAGCAGGCCTACCCAAGCAGGCACCGACATGCCCCACAACTGTGCGGCATCCGGCGCCGCGGCAACCTGCGCAAAGATCACCGGCAAGGACAGACTATGGTAGGTTTTGTACAGGATGAAGGCCGCCAACCACAGCGGCAGATCGCCAAAACGATAGGTGATCTGCGTCCAGAAGGCATAGCGCCCGGCGGCAGGACGGTCCGTATCGTGGCCGAGCAGAAAATAGAGGAATACACCCACCAAGAACCAGGCGACCAGCAAGGTAATCAAATCGGCGGCGGAGACCATGAAGAAAATCGTTGCCGTCATCAGGTCGAGGAAGGCAAAAAAGCGCGGGTAATTGGGCTCTTCGATCATGTAGCGCACCGAATACATGTGCACGAGCAAACTGATCCCAGAAACAAAGGACCACATGATCAATGCCAGCGGATCGAGCCAAATGCTGCCCCACAAGCTGCCGATGGTCTCTACCTGGGCGACACCAGAGTGTACATACTCGCCGAGTAGAATCAGCGATAGCAGAAACGTCAACAAGGTAGCGCCAACGCTCAGCCGCGCTGCTGCTTTCTTGTTCTGCCGCAAAAACAAAAAGATGAAAAGCGCCGAAACGACGGGCACGAAAGGAATAACGATCGCTAGGGTGTCCATCAATAACTCCTCGTTACCGGGGAATAGGGGCATCCAACAGCTACTGGGAGACCACAATACCCAACTACTGTTGCCAAATAATTTCTCATCAGGACTTCGTCATCGACACATAAAGCTGCGGCAATTTCAGCGGCAGACTGTCGACATGATCGAGAACCAAGTAATTGCGTTGCCCAAAAATACGGCTGACATATTCGTCGGCATAGGGGTCCAAAGAAAGGCAGAAGGTGCGGATTCCCTTGCGTGCCAACTCCTCTACCGCACGCTTGGTATCAAAACGCAAATATTGCGGATCGCGCACATCGTTATCTGCAGGCTCACCATCGGTCAACAGAATCAGCAATTTCTTTTGGCTGGGATACTGCTCCATCAAATGGCCGGTATGGCGCAGGGCAGCGCCCATGCGGGTAGAGAGCTTGCCAGTCATCCCGGCTAGGCGACCCTTGACCTTGTCGTCGTAGGGGGCTTCGAAAGATTTGAAGGTATAAAACTCCACATCGTGCCGACCATTGGAGTCGAAGCCGCAAAGCATAAAAGGATCGCCGATGCGATCGAGGGCGCCAGCCAGCAAGGCGGCTGCTTCGCGGGCCAGCTGCAGCACGGTAACGTCGCCCTCACTGCGGGAGCGAAGTTTATCGTTGGTGGACTCGGAAAGATCGATGAGCAGAGTTACCGACAGATCGCGAATATGCAGGCGGGTGCGGATACCAATGCGCGGGTCCGGCTGCTGCCCCATACGGATATCGGTCATGGCGAGAATGGCGGCATTGATGTCGATATCGTCGCCGTCTTCCACCTTGCGCGTGCGCACCACACCCTGGGGCTGTATTGCCTCGATCATCTTGCCGATCTTCTGCACCAGCGGCTTGTGCTGCTCGAGAAGGGTATCGATCTCTTTGGGATCGCCCATTTTCGGCCGTTTTTCGTAGACCGTGGTCCACAGCGGGCGCTCCAGTTGGGTTTGATAATCCCACTCGGAGTAGCTCACCGGCTGCGCAACCGGCTCTTTGCCTTCGCGCGCATTCAAAGAATTGCCATCGTCGTCGAAAAACTCCGTGGCCAGGATCCAGATCTCCTGGGCATCATCGCCGGCAAATTCGACATCCACGGCGTTGATCATCTCCATGATGTTCACGTACTTGCGCACCTGGGGCTGCCCGCCGCTGAGAATATCCACGGCACTACCCTGCGCCGCCGCGGTCCACAAAACGCGATTGTCGTCACGATAGGGACTCGTAGGCTGATCTTTCTGCGCCGAGAATTCGAGTCCAAGCGCTTTGCTCTGCTCGGCCAGTTCCTCTGCCACACGGGTGATGACAGCGTAGGGATCTTCCGCTGCCGCAAGAATCTCGGGAAACCGGCTGCGCACCAACTCTACCAGGGGGTGATCATCGCTGTAGCTCGCATCGAGGAGGGCATACGCTGCTCGCTCCGCGAGGGCACCCAAGCGCGCTTCGGATGTGGGTTCGAGCACCGCCTGGGTACGCGACAACCGCGCCCAGAGCGGCAAAAGACCGGGAAATTTCTGCCCGGCGAGGGTCTCGACACGGGCATCCTCGAGCACGCCAATCCATAGACGCTTGAGGGGGGTGGCCAACTCAAAACGGGTATCGAAGTGCGACTCGACCACGTGGGCGGCAGCATGGGCCGCCGCAGCGCGGTAGACCTCTAGGGCAGGAATCTTATCCGCACCGAGGACGACATCGTCATAAGCGTCCGGTACAAAAATGAAATATTCTTCGACGTAGGGCCGGTAACCCGTGCGGCTTTCAAAATCGCCGGAGGTTGGCCGCAGAAAGAAATCCCGCCCCCAAAGGGCGCGCAGGTACATATTCAGGCGCCGTTGCACATCCACGAAAAGAACGCCGCGATGTTCCTGTTGCAGAACCGCCAAAGCCTGGGGCGTTTCGAGGCCAAAGAACTCCGCCTGGGCGGTAAAATCATTGCGGTACGCCGAAATTCCCCAGTTCGCCCAGCGGCGCAGCCCACCAAGGGTCATCTGCTCCAGCAAGACTTCGATCTTGCCAAGCATCGGCCGCACGCCGCGCGGCGCTTGCGCCAGCAGCTGATCGAGCAGCAGCAAGTAGCCGCGAAAGAGCTCAATCTCGCCCAGGCGCTGCGCCACGATGGGGGCGGTAGAGAAAAACAGCACGAGCACCTCCGCGCTGGTCTTCGAGAACATGCGGATGGCGGTGGAGAGCATTTCGAAAACTGCCTGCTCGCCAATTTCCCGGGCAACGTGGGGCGCTGCCTCGATGAAGCTGAAGACGAGGTCGACGCCCCGACCGAGGGACTTGAGGCTGCGCGCGCCCTCCAGATAGGCCTCGAGCCCGCGCTTACTGAAGATCCGCGCCGCCTCGTGCCAATTGGCCTCGAGGACGACGGCGGCTTCCTCGCCCAAGTCGTCGACAATGTCGGCATAGTCTGTCAGCAGTAGAGCCATGAGCTGCTCAGCCCTTCCTCGAGAGTAAAAAAGTGCCTAGCGAGTGGGCTAGGAGTTTTCTGCCGAAATTACCGGGTCAGTCCGGCCAGATGCGTTCGGGGTTGAGTTCCCGACCGGTGCCGGCATTCAAGTCGGCAATCGCCTCGCTCTTTGCCGCCTTGCTACTGGTGGCCGGGGAAGAAGAAGTCTTGCTTTCCGGGGCAGCTTCCGTCTTTGGCGTACTGCGCCGCCGAGGGCTCTGCATGCTGGCATGGAGTTTGTTTTCCAAGGGACTGGTCATTTGCGCACCTCCTCGATAAGTTGCTCGATTTCCGCGACGGCAGCCGCACCGCGCTTGCCCATCTGATAGACGCTCTTGCCTTCGATAGCAGCACTACGATAAACGGCTCGCCGACCGATATGGATCGGCAAAACCGGCAAACCCAGGGTACCCACCGCTTGCTCTGCCGCTCGCGACAAGGCGCTGCGATCTTCGCTTTGATTGATCAGCAGGGCAGCGCGCAGACTCGATCGCCGCTCCTGCAGCTGCAACAAGGCTTCGACGCTGCGCTGGCTAGCCCAGAGATCGAGGGGCGAAGGCAGCACCGGCAGCAACACCACATCTGCAAGCGCCAAGGCCTGTTGCGTCTGTGGCGCATCGAGGGCAGGCGGACAGTCAATCACCAAATAGCGCAGAGAGGCAGGTAGAGTTGCCGACAGCTGCTCGCTACCGGCAACGGCAATGCCGGTGCCCCCCTCCTCGCTCCACGCCCCCCAACGCGCGAGGCTTCCCTGGGGATCGGCATCGAGCAGTAGGGTGTTGCCCCGCCTGGCAAGCCCAAAGGCAAGATTCCAGGCCAACGTGGTCTTGCCACAGCCGCCTTTGGCATTGAAAAAGGCAAGGCGCAAGGTAGCCACGCGTCAATCCTTGCCATCGTAGGCAGCCTGCGCCGCATGGGCATACTGCGCTAGTTTGGGGTCGACGGTGTCGCCATCGAACTGCATCGTAATGACAACGTAATCGCGGGCAAAATTGAGATTCGGATAATACCCAGATGATTCCGACAATGCCGTCAAACGATCGAGAAAGGCGCGCGTCGCTTCGTAATCGGCAAAGACAAAGCGCCGACTCCAGCCCAGCGGTTTAGTGCGTTCCTCCCATCCCGAGGGGCAGGTGAGCGAGGTCTCAGATTCCATGCCCGTTTCCTCGCAAGCCCGCAAGAACGTGACCCAAGTGGGCAAGGTGCCCCTGCTCATCCTCGAGCAGGCGGGCGAACAACGCCGCCGATGCCTCATCGCGCAAGCGACGGGCAAAAGCCGCCGCCTCGGCGTACAGCTCTACCGCCGCGACTTCGATCTCCTGATCCTGCTCCAGCATCTCCCGCAGATCGCGACCCGGACGAGAGGGACGCAGGGAGCCGGCACTGGGAGCGATACCCAGGCGCAAGAGCTGATCACTCAGCAAACCAGCGTGCTCCAACTCTTCCCGCGCCTCGTGGGCAAACTGGTCCGCCCAATCCTGCATGCCCCATAGCGCACAGAGCCGCGACTGCACCAAATATTGCTGTACCGCCATGAACTCGTGATTCAAGGCACGGCCGAGAAAGCCGATGACACGCGGATGCACAGGCAAGAGATACTCCTACCTTAGCTTTGCAACGCACTGACTTCGGCGTCGCGACCACCACCGTCCGCCGAAGGGCTGGTAGGCAGGATCTTTTCTACTTCTGCATGCACCCGGGCGATGATGTGCGCTGCCACCAGGCCATCGCCCACCCGCTCGCACGCATCGGCGCCGGCACGGACGGCAGCATTCACTGCACCCGTCTCGCCGCGAACCAATACGGTCACGTAGCCGCCACCCACGAACTGCCGCCCAACCAAGCGTACTTCCGCCGCCTTGGTCATGGCATCCGCCGCCTCGATGGCGGGCACCAATCCGCGGGTCTCGATCATTCCGAGGGCAATACCCGTCACTGCTGCCATAGCATTACTCCTTGACAAAGCTCGCAAGGGCGACGCGGCACAGAGAATTCTCTTACCGCGTCCCAGTCATCCAACTACCTTAGGCAGTGGGCGCCTTTGGCAAAATGTGTTCGACTTCGGAGTGGACACGGGCAATGATGTGCGCCGCGACCAAACCATCACCCACCCGCTCGCAAGCGTCGGCGCCGGCACGAACGGCAGCATTCACCGCGCCCGTTTCGCCACGGACCAGAACGGTCACATAGCCACCACCCACGAACTGACGGCCGATCAACCGAACTTCGGCAGCCTTGGTCATCGCATCGGCGGCTTCAATCGCCGGCACCAGACCACGCGTTTCAATCATTCCCAGCGCAATACCCGTTACCTCTGCCATTATCTATCTCCTCGACAAAAAATCTTTGGGAACCTGACCAGTCTGGCCTACCGACTTACGCCGTCGGAGCCTTGGGCAAGATATGCTCCACTTCCGAATGCACACGCGCAATGATGTGTGCGGCCACCAAGCCATCACCCACCCGCTCACAAGCGTCAGCGCCGGCACGAACGGCAGCATTCACCGCACCGGTCTCACCACGGACCAACACGGTCACATAACCACCGCCAACAAACTGACGACCAATCAGGCGCACCTCGGCGGCCTTGGTCATCGCATCGGCGGCTTCGATCGCCGGCACCAGACCACGCGTTTCGATCATTCCCAGCGCAATACCCGTTACATCTGCCATTGTCACTCCTCCTAACCAGAGAAAAACCCGAACCCGTCAGGGTTCCCAAAAATCGATGATACCGCCAATGGTGAGGTCGGTAAGGACCTCAAAATCACCTTGAGCATAGCGTGCCGCCGATCCTGCAATGGTAAACACCCACTTACCCGGCGGCACACCCACCGGATCGGTGGCGACGTGGATCTTGCCCGCCTGATCCACGAGCACACGCAGCGAACTCTGCTTGAGCCCGGGGATACGCCGGGTAGTCACCAGATCCGACTGCACACGCATGATTTCCATCAGGGCGTCCAGTTATCGATGATGCCGATGATGGTGAGGTCGGAGGGATAATCCTTGCTACCCGCCGCCTCGCGTGCTGCCGACGAACCCACACAAATGACCCAATCACCCGGAATACAGCCAACGGAGTCGACGGCAACGGAGCGCGGCCCACCCTCCTTTTCCTGAACAACCAGCAAAGGCCGGTGCCCCATCTCAGCGATGCGGTTGGTCGATACCAACGTCTTTTCCACCCGCATGATTTTCATTGAAGCTCAACCTCCTCCAACGGACTACCGACGGGCTGCTCCTGCACACTGCCATGCAAATACAGCCATCCGTCCCGATCCAGATCGGCGTAGCGATGCCGAATGGCCGCCGCCACCCTTCGCAATTTTTGCACCGTCCTTTCCCGGTTTCCTGGTACCCGTCCATCGTAGCGATAATGTATAGCCATCGGGATCGGTAGCGAACGCTCGAGGTTGAGATGGCGGAAGATCTTGATACCGACATCCAAATCGGCAGCACCCTCCTCTACGGTATCCAGACGCGCATAATAGGCCAGATTACGCACCTGCAACTCTGAGAAGCCATCACCAACGCTGATGAATCGCTCACCATGACCACGATCGGCATGCCAGCCACCCTCTTGCGTACCGACATATTCGATCTGACTGAAATTGTTGATCAGCAGCGTGGCAATCAGGCGCCGCATACCATCATGGGGCATGCCCTCGCCCTGCCCCCAGCCACTGGTTTCTGCGGCGAGGCGGATGGACTCGTAGACGGCAAGCCGGGCGCGGTCGGCATCCAATCCGTAGGTTTGCTGGTAGAGCTTGGCGTTATCGACGTAGCGATAAGCGCTCAGCTCACCCTTGGCATCGGGGGTATGGATACGGATGGCATCGGTATCCGTATCCAGCCCAATGAGCAAGATGTCTGTGCTCGCTCCGCAGCAAAACTCGTTCTCGATCGCGGCGCGAAAATCGCGTAGACGCTGCAGGGCAGCCTCCAAGGCGTGGCTTTCGTTACTGCCGTGGGCAGCACAGCCCTGATGCGAGGGATCGAGAGAGCTACCATGATATACCGCAATTTTAAGGTAACGGGTCGGACGATCGGCAGTAGTCGGGAAACCCTCACGAAAACGTCGTAACTCCGTAGCCTGCCAGTCTTCGACATCCTTCTCGACATCGAAAAGGGTACCGGCAAAGGCGCTGCGACGCAGAAGACGACCCGCGGGCAAGCGCAACACGTAGGGGAGAAAGCCCTTCAAACGTCCATCCGCACAGACCGAAATATTACAGGCATGAAAGCCACACTCGACCAGCAGGGCGTCGATATTTTCCCCTGCCTGCAGTTCGGCGCGGATGCGTTCGGAGAACTTTTCCACACCCAGCCGCAGCGCCGCAAAGGTCGCGGCGGCGTAAAGCCCTCGCATATCCGGACCGCGCACCCAGGCGTTTTCCAGCAGCGCCTCGGGCAAACGCATTCCCAGCTGCTCCTGCGCCCGTCGCTGCGTGTCGGCAACGAAGTCCACGCCCACGCCCCGCCCAGCAAGATCACGTAAAAACGGTACGATGGCGTCGAAGCGTCCGGTTATTTCCGTCTCGCAACGAGACAAACGATCGTTCTCCGCGAGATTGACGAGGGGGTGACGACAGCCCTGCTGCGGCAGAGTCGGACAGGCGGGATGCTGGGCAACGCTACCCGAGGCCGCCAACGGTGCACTCAGCCCTGTGTTCGTCGCAAAGCGCTGCGCCATGGGCATACCGCCTGCCACCGTGGTGGGACGCAAATGACGCATCTTCTTCCGCGTATCCATGACGAATCAGCCTCGCGCACCGCCGGAATAGGTCACGGCTGCTCCCCGCTGTCCGGCGCCGCCACTGCTACCAGTAACCTTGGAATCACCAATTGGAGCCGCCAAGGGCTGCTCTTTGTTGATCACCGCACTCATGACACAACTACGCACTGTCCCTCGCTGGGTCGGATTCCGACTTTGTGCCCAGGCACCCTCGGTACCCGTAACCCGTTCATTGCGGCTCCAATCGTCGCCAGTAATCTGCCAGGAACCCCGCTCTGGAGCTGCAACCTGGGGGGCCGCCGCGACCGGGGCGGCGACCATGGGCTCCGCACCCCGACTGCGAAACTCCGGGGTACCGGTAATCAGGCCTCGGGCCAGATTCACGGGGCCAGTGATCCGACCTGCCTGTTCGATAGCGTTGCCGGTAATGCGGCGCGGCATCTGACGCGACGGCGGGACGATACTAAAGCTCTGAGGGATCGGAGCCTCTTCCGCTGCAACTGGAGCCGGCGCGGTGGGCACAAAACGCTGGCTGGTCCCAGCTGCTTCCATGGCCAAAACCTTCTGCTTGTAGGAACAGCCGTCGCAACTGCACGAGGCTCTCTCGGCGGGCTGCGCCTGGACCGGCAAGGAGTCCACCACTTCCTCGCCAACGAAAGGTGTGCCGGTTACGGGAAGATCTTCCCCCGCCTCATTACCGGTCACATTGTCCGCCGGGTGCATGGCAGGTCCCGTGACCAATTGCCCCCGGTCGGTACGACTCACGATGACTTTGGCCGCTTCTGGCTGCGGGGTGCTTGCGCAGTGGGCATATTGCTGCTGCCCATGATACTCCGTTCCGGTGACGGGCCAGCACCCTCCACGCTCGTCACCGGACATTTTTGGGAGGCGATCCATCCCCGTACCCGTAATGGTCGATCCGCGCAGGCTGGTCATTTCCTGCACTTTGTCTACCCCACCGCCACAGAGGGTGGGGCTGCTGTAGCCCGTTCCAGTTACGCGCAGACAGGAGCCGGGCTCGTTTCCGGTCACTTTTTCGGACCGATCAACGAGGTTGCCCGTCACCCGCTGGCCACGATCCGTACTGACCACGCCAACCTTGGCAGGCGCTGGCTCCGGTTTGCTGTTGCAGATACTCTGGTAGCTTTCCAAGCTCAGGTACTCCGTACCCGTCAGCTGCCGGCATTCGCCGGCCTCAAGACCGGTAATCCGCTGCGTGGGATCGACGGCGGTACCCGACACGCTCCGTCCGGCGAAGGTGTGCGTTTCTGCCACTTTGCTGGGCGCACCGTTGATGGTCATCTTAGCGACCCCAGCGTCCCAATACTGCGAACCCGTGATGCTGCGATTGACCCCTGCCTCGTAGCCGGTAACCCGACTGGCGCGCGACTCGTCACTGCCGGTTACCGGCAGAGCCTGGCGCTGGGTCCTCCCCGTCACCACTTTGGGCGCGCGCGCTTCGAGAGCCGTATTACAGAAACTCTGGAAGCCATCACTACTGAGATACTCCGTACCAGTCACGCTGGCACATGAACCCGCCTCATCACCCGTAACCGCCGGAGCCCGCCCCACTTGCGTGCCCGAAACCACCTGCCGCCCGGAAGTTCGGGTGATGGCCACTTTGGGGGCTGCCGCCTCGGGCCGAGTGCTGCAGAAACGGTCAAACTGTTCGGCACCGACGTACTCCGTGCCGGTGATCACCCGACAACTGCCGGCCTCATTACCGGTAACAGCGGGATTCCGCTCCACCTGGGTACCCGTCACAACGGAACCTGCCAGGGTAGTGCCCTCTTCTACCTTACGAAACTTGCGCGAGCGCCGTTTACCGGGAGCATCACCATTGGCCTTCTGAAAACCCCTGCCATGCTGGGACATCTCTTCCCGACGCAGCTTGGCAAACTCGCGCGTGCTACCGCTTTCCAGGTAACGCAGACGGGCAGCCGCGGAGGTCAAACCGCGGACCACCGTCAAGGCTGCCTTACCCCGTTGGGCAAGGGTCTGACGCCGCGCGCGACAGAGCTGCCGCACCGAGCGCTCACGCCAACCGAACTCGCTGGGCCGAGTTTCTACCAACTCGCAAACGGAATCGATGAATTCCTCTTCGACTCCTGGCACCAGAGCCGGCGCCTGGCCAGCTGCAAAGTCCGCCGCCTCTGTAGTCACCGGTGCAACGCTTGGCCGTTGACCGCGACGGCGTGGCCGCCGCTGCTCTGGATCCGACCAGCACTGTGCCCCGGAGCAGCGCATGGCGCGATGCGCCAATGCAGCTTCCCGGCCCGAGCTTTTCACGCGCATGTTTTCTGGATGGACGGACGACGCACTGACCGGCGCCACCTCGCCGCTGCTTCCAGACTTTGGCGCGGAAGGCGCAGCGACTGGCTTGGCCGCGCCGCCGCCCTGCTTACGCATTGCCTGCTGGCGCCGCTTCTCCTGCGCCAAAGCCCGGCCCCGTAATGAACCGGATGCTGAAATATCCGACATACGTCCCCCTTACTGGTGCCCAGCAACGCCGGGCACCGATGATCGATTCGTTCGTATCAGGAACCGCGATAAACCACGAAGGCCAGACCCTGGCTCTGCGTGTAATTATCGTAACCAATCAGACGAACCAAGTGCTTGGGATACTCGCGGCGACAGGCCTCGAGCTCGGCAAGAACCGTGTCCACATTCCGTTCACCGAACATGGGCAGCTTCCACATGTACCAGTAGTGGTTGAAGGAACGCTCGGGTTCGACATGTTCCACCGCAGGGTTCCAACCCTGGGCAATGATGTATTGCACCTGGGCACGGATCTGCTCTGCCGACATGGGGGGGAGGTACGAGAAGGTCTCGTAACGCCGCGTCTGCTTATAATCTTGAACTTCAGCCATATTAAACTCCTTCCTGAAGCGAATGCGTTAGCCGGAAAATCAACGATTCTGCACGTCGAGCTTGTCGACGGTGTCGAACTCGAACTTGATTTCCTTCCAGGTCTCCAGAGCGATCTTCAGCTCGGGCGAGTGACGAGCGGCGTTGGTCAGCACTTCCTTACCCTCGCGCTCCAACTCGACGCCGCGATTGCGCGCCTCCACACAGGCCTCGAGGGCCACACGATTCGCCGCCGCGCCAGCCGCATTGCCCCAGGGGTGCCCGAGGGTACCACCACCAAACTGCAGGACGGAGTCGTCACCAAAAATGGTAACCAGGGAGGGCATGTGCCAAACGTGGATACCACCGGAGGCCACCGCGAAGGCGCCGGGCATGGAGCCCCAATCTTGATCGAAGAAGATACCGCGGCTGCGGTCTTCCGGAACATAGGACTCGCGCAACAGATCGATCCAGCCCAGGGTAGAGGCTCGATCGCCTTCCAGCTTACCGACTACCGTACCGGTGTGCAGATGGTCACCACCAGAGAGGCGCAGGGCCTTGGTGAGCACGCGGAAGT
>NZ_JAVRKK010000035.1:0-19868 GCF_031962545.1 Candidatus Igneacidithiobacillus taiwanensis | reverse complement strand
ACAACGCCGAACGGCCACACCATCGACTCGGACAGAAACCACCGCTATCCTTCCTCCTCCAACATCTACCACAGTGCCAAAGGTGGTGGACGCATACACGCTCTTGACAACCCCTGCGCCATCTTCTAGGATCTTATCATCCGCTTCTGGCCTAGCGCGAAAGGGCGTCCCTTCCAGGGATCTCGTGATGGGTGCGTCACGTTGCAGAAGCGGAATCTCTTTTCTGTAATATCTCTCCTCAGTGAGCATTGCGGTTTTGACCGCGTAAAAGTCTGCCCCGCCTTTTCCAGAGTCCGTATCTGGCTGTAACTTGATAATGGCTGTCTTGTTCGGCCTTCCACTTCCAGGGTCCCGAACAATAAGCACCAAAGCGCCCCCGCCGTGCTTGCCTCTATAAATGGTATTGAATCCCGCACACACCGATTGGACGAAAGAGGGCACATCTTCGTATCCCGCGTGGCGAATCTGGTCCCCATGCCGCTCCTCGATGTGCCGCAGGTCGCTTTCCAAAAGCCGGATCGGCCCTGCCTGGCGGCGGATGGCCTTCGCCGTCTCATCCGGCAGATAGCCAAAATCAAACCCGCCACCAGGACACTCGACGAACATGCGTTACCCAACCAGGGCCGCCGCATCCCCGTTGGGATTGATGACCGCCGACTGGTACTCCCGGACGCCCACACCCAGGGCAGAGGCCACTTCCGCATCCGGCAACTGCTCCACGACCACCACCTCCTGCCCACGGCGGGACAGATAGGCCAGAGCCTTGCGAACCACCGACAAATCGTCCGTGTCGCTGCGCAGGAAAATCAGGTCGGGGCTTTCCTCCCGCAGGAATTTGTCGATGGCCAGTTGAAAGCCGCCATCTCCATTCGGATCGTTCACAGCTACCGGACATTCCGGCGTAGCTCCGATCCGCAGGTTATAGGCGGCGGCCATCCC
The DNA here is from genome assembly GCF_031962545.1 of Candidatus Igneacidithiobacillus taiwanensis. Taxonomy (NCBI): domain Bacteria; kingdom Pseudomonadati; phylum Pseudomonadota; class Acidithiobacillia; order Acidithiobacillales; family Acidithiobacillaceae; genus Igneacidithiobacillus; species Candidatus Igneacidithiobacillus taiwanensis. The sequence continues at coordinate 18,929 of NZ_JAVRKK010000035.1, read as the reverse complement.
CAACACCGGAGTTTCCTCGACAAAGACACTCAGAATCTTGCGGATTACCGATTGCATGACGCTCATCGCTGTTCCTCCTCACAAAGTAACCATCGGGAAACTCTGTCTACGCGCAATTCCAGGCGCACCAGGCGCCCACAAAAGTCGTCACTCTCCGGTTCTGGCGGATGACCTTTACCCAATTCCTGGCGGACAGCAGAAAGGAGGGATCGCGCGGTGCGCAACCAGCCCACCGCCTCTGCAACCTCCCATTGCTGCTCCTTATCGAGTTGCGGCAGGACTTCAGGCAGAGAACACCAGCAGCCCCGGAAGAAAAGCGGCAGATTCCTGGCAAGGATTCGGGAGAGCTTGCCTTGCGCGCGATGCAAGTAGTCCTCGACATCGTTCAACGTCAGGGCAAGCTCAGAGTCCTGGCAATACATGAGCGGTCCCCCATAAACCTATTTCTGGGGTATAGACCGCACGGACTAACGCTAGAGGGGGATGCCCAGGGAAGCCCCGGCGATCTGTTTGCCCATTTCCTTTTTGAGCGCGAGGCTCGTGGGCTCAAAGCCCAACGCTCCGGCACGCACCAGAAGCCGGTCTACCCGGCGCTGGGCAAGGAAGCGCTGCGTCGATCCGACCGGCAACCCAGCCGGATCGGGAAACTCCCGAAGTTGCGTCAGGATCGCCTCGATTTTTGCCCTCCGGGCAGCGTGTGCTTCATGTGAGAGGGCTTCCTCGGCCCACTCGACCATCTCGTCCGTCACGCTCATCGGGCCATCTCCTTTTGCTTGCCCGGCTCGGGAGCGCGGCGGGCCACCTCTGGGGCCCTGTAGGGCTCCAAGGCTTTCGCCCCCACACCAAAGCGTTCCTGGATGAGCCGGGCCTCACGGGAGTTTGCGCCGATGGCGGCGAGCGGTTCGTTCATCCGCACCTGGCGGGGCCGGTCGTGGATGGGCTCCAGAGTCACCTTGCCATCCATGTCCTGCCCCCGAACATACAACTGCGCCTGTAGCGCCGCATCCCGATGTTCCGATGGTTCCGAGCGCGACAACGCGACCAGGATGGCCTTGCCGTCGGCAAATTCGGCTTCCGCCTGCATCCCACCCAACTCGCCAGGCTGAAACAGCAAGGGGGCCTTCTCGTACTCCCCCGTTTCTTGATTCCGGCGCTGCAAAGTGCCCACCAGTTCGCCATCCTTTTCGTGGAGCGACAGATTGTGCCAAACCCCGTCCCGGTCCTTGGCCCCCATCTCCAGGGCCGGGTACTTCTGCGGCACCTCACTGGAGAGCCCCAGGGCTTTCATGCGCCCGGACAGGCCCTCAGCCACCTCCAGGAAATACTTTTCCCGCGTGCTGTCGGCCAGTTGGTTGAGCACCTTCTTATCGGTCATGCCCGCATCCCGCATCGGTTGCTGGATGGCCTTAACCCGTTCCGTAGCTTTGGCGTTGTGCTCAGGATTCGCCGTGATTTCCTGGCCATCCGCTCCCTTCAGGGTTGCCACATGGTTCGCATAGGCCTTGCCGTCCCGCTCCACCGGCTTGGCAAAGCCGCCGATGGTGACCTCCCTGCCCGCGTGCTCGGGGATCGCCGGGTCCAGCTTGGCCAGCAATCGCTGGGCAAATTCCGAATCCAGATCGGCAGACAAGATGGTCTTATCCCCACGGCCATCCTCCAGGGTTACCCGCAATTTGTTTCGGGTTTCGCCATTGGGATGCGTCTGCGCGACCGCCACGTCCACCAGTTTCCCGGTGAGCTTTTCCTCATAGCGGACACCGCGTGCTTTCAGGACTTCCCGCGCTACCTGCTTGCTTTCTGGGGACGCACCATGCTTCCAGGCCTCTTCGCCGATCTGCTTTCTGGCCTCATTCAGAGCCATCCGCGTATCGGCATCACCCACCTGCACAAACCCATCCACAATGTTGTTTCGTTCCATCATCCGCGTTGCCATGACACTCTCCTTTCCACTCTCCAACGGAAAATCACCGATCCATTCCCTTGGCCTGCTCCCGCGTTTTTTCCGGAGCCCGATAGGCTCCAACGCCTGTGGCAAGCTCCTGGCGCTGCATGACCCTGGCATCCACGCCAAGCCGTTCGGCCACCCACTTCGCCTCCGGGCTGTTCACTCCATCGGCCCGCAGCTTGCCCGGCACATCGTTGAGCCGTTTCCAGGTAAACGACTGCCACTCCGGAACGGAAAAGCAAAGAACATCGGCCTCGACGCCCCCATTTCCAGGGGACAGACGCACCGCAAAAGTGCGGCCATCCGACAGTTCCATCCGGGCAGCCAGTTTCGGGACATCGGGAATCTTCGCGGAAATGAACGGCTGCAAAACGGCCTCAGCCGTTTCACCGCCCGCAATCTCCAGCTTCGCCAATACCTCTCCGTCTTTCTCCCGGAGCGAAAGAGCATAGCGTGTCCCGTCCCGCCCCCGAATGGTCGCCACGGGCGCAGGATCATGGACCAGGCTTGGAACGGGCTGCTCCGTGGGCCTGTACGGCGCAGGCATTGGCGTTGGCTCTGGCGCCTTTTCCGGCTCGCGGACGGCCTCGATCTCCTTGGGCTCCACGTCCAGAGGAATCTTCGCCGTCTCCATGGCCTTAGCCACGTCACCGGAAGGTTCCAGCGCCTGGATCGCCTTGCAATACGACTGGAAACGCGCGTCTTTCAGCCATACCGTTTGCTCGGTTTCCGGGTTTTTCAGGTGGCGGAGCGTAATCGCTCCCTTTTTGTGCGTGCCGACCTCCGTGTAGCCCTCGGCTACCTTGGCCTCAATCCACTTCTGGCCGTCCAGCGTCTCTGCGCTCTTTTCGGAAAGCCGGACGCTGATTCCAGTCAATGCGTCAAAAGCCTGCCGAACCGCCTTGCGGGGGGCCTCTTCGGCACGGCTTCGCGCCGTAGCCTCACGTTCCTGGCGGAGCGTCTCAACCCGCTCCGGCCCGGCCCAGGTCTCCAACTGGGCTACCCGCTCTTTTTGCGTCTTGCCGAGCTTCACCCCGGTCAAACGGGAAAAGGCTTCCTCAGAGCCAGGGTTCTGGCTATTGTGCCCAATAAGGGGCAACAAGACCTTGAGGTCCTTGTCCTGCACCGCCCCTACCAGCTTGTCTACCATAGGGCTGTCGGGACCAGCCTCGATCCCATGTTTCCAGTAGACCGCCTGGACAATCTCGCGCGGCTCCTGAAGCGCGCTAGACTGCAACAGTTCCTTGCCGTGCTCACGCAGCTTTTCCCGAAATTCTTCGCGCAACGCTTTACCAAAATCCTGAAGTCGATCGGTAACCCGCCGCGACTGCTTGCGCGCGTTTTTGACGACCGGCAATTCCGCGATGTACGTTGTCGACAGGGCCTCCGACAAACGCAAATCCGGGTCCGAAGCACCCCGATTCTCTCCATCGCGGATGATCCCCAAAACCGCATCCACCCCCTTGTTGAAATCCCGTGCCATTTCCGAAAACCCACGGAAATCTGCGGGCGCCAGCCTGGAAGCACGCTCGCGGGTTTCGGCTATGAGCTTATCCGCACGCTCAGGCATCTGGTCATAAAACGCCTTGTACTCCTGGATAGCCCTTTCCTCGGGGGAAAGGCGCTCTGGCGCGTTCCGGTCAAAGCCGTAGGCTTGCTCGATGTTTATGCTGCGGAACGTACCGCCCCGGCCATAGACGCGGGCCTCGCTGCCCTTGTCTGGGCCAGTCTCTGCGCGCAAGTGATAGCGCATGTCACCGGTATTGGTATCCAGCGCGGCAATGACCCGCCCAGAGAACGGTTCGCCGTGCAATGGGTCTTTGTCGTGTGGCTCGAAGCGCACAAGGTCGCCCACCTGGGGACTCTCCATGCGACGAGCCCCCGCTTCCATCTGGGAAGCAATGAGCGCCAAAGATGCCGGGGTCAGACCAGCAGCTTCCGAATAGCTGGGCATATTCGCGCGGATGGCTTCGGCCCATTCTCTGGCCACCACGGGGTTCCGCTGGGCAAACCGGGTGGTGAAGTCCTCCGCGTTGGCTACCGGGTCGCCCAATCCGGCGTAGTCCTGGTGCTCCGCCTGGCGAACCCGGCTGCGCTCTTCCAGGTGCGCCACGATCTCGGGGTCGATCTCCCGCACAGGGGACACCTGCAAAAACCCCTTGTCGTCTACCGACAAAACCACATCCTTTCCGCGCAGGGCCTTCCAGTTCTCCAGGCTCCGCTCGGCAGGACCAGCCGCGCTGGCGTAGATATGCTTACCGGATGGGTCCAGAACCTCGACCTGATTCGTGTCGTAGACCTCCATCAGCGTGCCGCGCAGTACCTGCTCCTCGGGCGTCCGCTTCGGCGCGTTCAGATGGCGCACCTCGTCCATCAGGGCGAGCGGACGGGCAGGAACATCGTGCGTCGTGGCAAAAGCCCGACCCGGCGTGTTCGCGTCCTCCAAAGTGGTCACCAGACCGTCGTTGCTCACGGACAGCACCACTTCCGCGCGGCGCTCGATGGCCTCGCGGGCAAACTGCACCACGGGGTCATCCAGTTCGCCGATGCGGAATCCCGTCTCCACCCAGACCGGGCCGTATTCCTGGGTGCCGATGTAGTAGGCGGACTGCGAGATGTTCAGTAGTGCCCCGCGCACCTGCTGGACGGGGATGCTGCGCGTGACCTCCATACGCAATCCGTCGGCGCTCACCTCCTGTTCGTCGTGGGGCTCCAGGTCTTTCCGGTGCGTCAGAATCAGACGGACGGCATCCCCTTCCCGAACCGGCTGCGGGCCGGGTTCCTCCATCGAGCGGCCCTCCTGAGCCAGAGGCGTCATTACTTCGTGGTACTCCGTCAGACCATGGTCGAATACTTCCTTCTGCCGGGGCGTCGGGTTGTCACCCAGACTCTCCAGTTCCTCCCGCAAGGTGCGGGCGTCGTCACCCTGCACATACACCTCGGCCACCGGACGGCCATTCTCCAGCCGGGACAAGGTGAGATTGCCTATACGGTCCTCAGTGATAAGGTGCTGATTCGACTCGAACAGCAACCCAGGGACGTACTCCTGCTCTGGGGCCGGTGCATCCCGCTCTGGAGCCTCGACCTGCAATTCCGGTGTGCGCTCGATGAGATAGTCGCTGATGCCCTGGGCGTCCTTGATGGTTTGCATCAGAATCTGCTTGCGGTCCTTCTCCGGTAGTGCCTTGAGCCAGCCCGCCAGATAGGCCGCGCTGTTGCCCATTTCGCGGCCCTCCTCGACACCTTGGGCCTCCGGGTCAAAACCAATACCCAGACTGGCCGCCGTCATGGCCGCCGACATCTCCGCGCGCAGTTCCTCCAGGGCATACTTCTCCGAACCAAAGGGGTTGCCCAACTCGCGGTTCAGGCGGCTCTCGTGGCCGGTGGCATGGGAAAGCTCATGCAAAAACGTGGTGTCGTGGCCGGTCGCCGTGTGGAAGCTATCGACCGGCGGCAGGTTCACCGTGTCCGTCAAAGACCGATAAAAAGCCTGGCCACCGCCGCGTATGACCTCCACTCCCATTGCCTCGGCCAGCTTTTCGATGCGCGGGTCCGGCTTGCCCTCGATTTCAGGCTTCGGGGCACGCTCCAGGGGAGGAATGCCGTCGATTTGCGAGGCGTGAAACACTGGGTAGTGCCGGATGGAGACAGCTTGCACTGGAGCATCGGGGTCGCGACCCTCGGCTATCCGATTCTGACGCTCCTCTTCCGTGGGCTTGCGTTCGTAGGGGGTGTACTTCTCGATGAACGCCAGAGCGTGCTCGCCCTTGCGCACCTGCCAGCCTTGTTCCTGGGCTTGCCTGTAGGTACACCAGCGGTTGTCTGTCGGGTCCGGCGAGAACGCAAACAGATACTCGGAATTGACACCGCGATAGGGCTTGCCAGTAACGGCGTTGGTAGGCGGTTGGATAGCTCCGGCTTCCCAGGGTTTTTGCCAGTGCGCCTCGCCTTTCTCCATCATTGCGATAAGGCGATCCGCCAACTCCAGGCGATGATCTCTGTTTTCTTCCGGGGTGCGTTTTTTTCGGGTGGGCATCGGTCAGTCTCCAGCAGCAATCTCCACTGCGGGGGTATAGACCGGGGTCTTGGGGTATAGCTTTTACAACATCACCGCTCTTCCTCGACCAGAATGAGCACCCATCGGCACATGGGACAGGACGGATCGACTGTTACAACTCTGGGCCCCGCCTGCTTTTCTTGGGAGCCTCTTGTCGCTTTTGCACCTCGGCACCCAATCCTTCCCGAACATCCAGGAGCAATCCCTTGATGGTTTTGGCCAGGTAACCCTGATAGCCCGCGTCACTAAAAACCTGTCCGTGCCTGGATTGCGGGAGAAACCGCGCCATTTGTGTGCGGAACGCATCGCTCCCGGAAATCGTTGGCATGGCAGCGACCGCCCAATCCAGATAAGTGGAAAATTCCTGCAATCCGTAATCCCCGATTTTTTTCTTGACCAGTTCTACATCTAGCTTTGCTCCCTGACCAACCAACCAGGGGATGTCCCAAACATCCCTGTGCCGGATTCGCGCTGGGGTATACTCCATGCCACCGTCTGTGCGCCGGGAAATGGACATGGGAAGCGCAATCAGCTTATCCGCCAGAATTTCATCCATGGACTCAACGGCGACCAAGGGCTGACGCCTGCCAATCAATACCGGGTAATTGATCCTCAGTGGGAGAATATCTCTGGTGTGGGCAGGCACGTTGGCGATTTCCAGCTTGATTTTTTGACGTGGCAGATCTGCGCGTCCAGGACTGGTCTGAATGGAGACGAGCCACTTGTCCACATGAACAACACCAAGACTCTCTTTTTTGGGCTCGCGCACGGTCACATCGAGCCCAAAACGCTTGCCAATCCTGGATTCCACGCAATCCTTTATCTCCCTCACATTGCCAGCAGAAAAACTCTTCCCGCCAGCAAAGTCGAGGTCTTCGCTAAACCGCTGTGATCCATAGCAAAGGCGTAACGACGTACCACCCTGAAAAACCAGATTCTTCAATAACCCAGCTTCATCGAGAGCTCCGAAGATTTCATAGTGTAGCAGTTCCTTTTCGACTACAGGCCTTACAAAATCTAGATCATTTCCCTGCATCGCCCTGTCCACATACCGGGAGAAATCTTCGCTATTCATCTTCCGCCTCGTCCATGTCCATCATGTCCACGTTCCGGCCCACCCTGCGCAAATCCTGAATGGCAGCTTGTTTTTTGGCAATGCGCAAAGGGCGTCCCTCAACAGCCAGCGTCCTGTCCAGCAAGTCCGGGATACTGCGCCGAGTGTGCGTGAACTCGATGACTCCAAATGGCGTCTGGTGCGTACCCTTCGCTCCCGTGGTCATGACCGTCAAGCGATCCATCGGAATCTGCGAGATCACTCCATACTCGGAAAGAATGCTCTCCAGAGAGACATAATTAAATTCCCCTGGGCGCAAGGCCTGCGCAACATGCTCAATCATCCACCCGCGATGCCTCGTGGCCGCAGGACCAAACACATATACCCCACGCGCAGCACGGACCAGAAGGCCGTCTTTGCACATGCGCTGCAAGCCCTTCTCCATGGCCTTCTCGTCATCCTCCGGAAACAACTTCTCCAATTCCCTCCGGGAATAGACAAAAATCCCCTTCCTCTCCAGAGGAGACAGTCGATAGAGCAGGTCCATCCGTTTCATGTAATCACTTACCATACCAATATGTAGGGTTTCTATCTACATAGTATAGCGCACGCGAGGGATCGGATAGTCATGATCGAGTCGCATCTCCGTGACCAACGGACAGGACTTCCTCATGAGCCATGTGGCTCCTGGCAGGTCTGGCCGGTCCGGACGATCAAGGCCCGTGCCTTGGGGAAACAGCACCACTCTACCGCCGCCTTGTAGCATCCGAATGAGAGTGCGCATCCCCATGGGGCTGCGCTGATCGAGCGGGACCATCGTGTGCCCGCCCGCGAGCCTGCCGTACCACTTCAAGATGCGGCAATAGACGGGATGCCGGGCATAATCGGGGTCGACGGCGAAAAGATAACCGTTATGGTCGCCGATCTGCCGCAGGTGCCAGGCGACCACGAAACCGTCCCAGAGAGAGGCGTGCGGACGAACGAGAATCAGATGGCCGGGCATGACGCCGCTCCCAATGGCAAACCGAACGCCAGGGTATAGACCAACAGGATGAACCGAAAATCAGAAGCCCAAACTGGAAACAACCCGCGCCCAAAAAGGCTTGTGGCGCTGGCTCAAGAACTGTGCCTCCCAGACCAGACGGGCCAGAAAAGACGAGCGACAGGGGCACACCTCGATTCCATTGAGCGCCGCCAGCACATCAAAGGACAAATCCGTCATGACATAGGCATAGTAGGCCATGGCCACACCAACCACCGCAGTCAAAGCCAGGAGATGACCGTCCGCAAAAAAGTGGTGATAGGCCCATCCGAAGGCCGGGATCAGGCCGCGCGCGTAGCGCCAGAATGAATAGGGAAGGGGCACCGAACCGCAAAGGGTTCTCCACTGGCCTAACAGAACCATCTCTCCGTGCAAATCCTCGCGGATAACCATGCTAGCGGAGCGGCTTTCCTTGGCGACTTTGCCCACCAAAAACAAAAACCCGAACAGCAGCACGCTCACGGCCAACAGTACGAACAATAGCCAGGATGCGGCCATCTCAGGGTATGGACTCTCCGGAAACAAGGCCTCTGCCCAAAATACCAAGGCAGCAGCAGCGGACAATAGGGCAATGAGCATCCCGATCCATCCAGCCAGATAGGCCTTTCGTCGCGACCCCCAACGACCCAACACCCACTGCTCGGCAACCTTACGGGCATTGACCAGATACCGCCAGCATGGATCAGCAGCGGCGTCCTCCCACCCTTTCTGTTTCGGCCAAGGCCAGATCATGCCAACTCCATTCAGCGCCGCCGATAGAAGCAGGGTAACACCAACGGCCAGAGCGACCCACACCCCAGCCTTGCCAGACTCAACGCAAATAGCCAACACCACAAGCAGCAGCAGCCACATCCGTTCGCCCCTCCCGGAAGCTGATAGACTCACCGGTCTGGGTATAGACCGACGCCGGTGGAGATGGGCCATGGGCACCTACCACCCCTGCCAGGGTCTGTTTCTCCTTTATCTTGCGTTCCAATCTCAATGTCGTCTGCGCCCCATCGATGGCGTGACGATACGCGAGCTGACCGGGGCGTCGGGGGCCTGTCATCTAATCGCCAGCGCAATGCCGTTTGCGCATGGACGCGCGGCGGTATGCTGTTTATGTTGTAGTAGTATCATATTACATACTACTGCTGAGCTCGCGTTACCACGAACCGAGGAAGTTTGGTGTTAGCAACCGACTATTTATTTGCTGAGGTCACAGCCAGAACACCACGACCTTTTGTGGCTTGTCCCCTTTCCTGCGGATGCGCTGCTCGATGTGCCCCGTGATCTCTCCACCGGCGTCCAGCTTTTGCAGTACGGCATCACGGTTGCCGTCTTTACGATAAAGCCAACCTATTGGCGTCTTCGGGTAGCCATCAAGCCATATTCCCACAGCATCCCGATCATAGGGATTGCCTGTATCCCGAGCAATTCGAACTTGGTTATCCGAAGTGATGCCGGACAGTCCAGAGACTTCAGGGAATTCCTGATTAAACGCAAGATTTGAAATTCTTCGCATAGTTATCAGATGTTCAAAGTGATAGGTGCGCCGATTGTTTCTCAGATATTCCATAGTATTTGCGCAACCTGCGACAAATGGCTTCTGCTTCTTTCTGCGTTGAACAGACTAGATGCGTGAACACCGAATCACCGAAGGCCATGCGCACGAGAAACCGATGATCGTCTCCCTCGATCCAGTACACTTCACTCGGGATGACGTGACTTTGGTACATGGCAGTTACCAGCTATAACTTGCTGCGCCCGCAACGGTCGTGTTGGCGGCTTCGCCGTTACTGCCGACCGTTATCATGGCCGCCCAATGGGTGTTGAAGCGGTGTTGGTAGGCGAAAGCAAAACTCGCCTGGCCGTTGTACTCGGCGGTTCCGCCCGCGATGGTGTTGCGATGTTTGCCCGCTGCGGCCTCGGCTGAGGCTGCGGCCAGCGACGCATCAACCGAACCCACCTTGTCGGCTTCGGCGTTGGCATAGGACTTGAGACCCCGCAAGCCCGCCTCGAACTGCCCCAGGTTCACGGCGTCGTGTGGTTCCGTACCCGCAGCTACGTTGGTAATCTGCCGGTAGGTGTGGGTAGCTGCATCCCCGACACTGACAGAGTCGGGCCGGTTGGCTACCGATCCCTGACCCAGGGCCACCGAGTTGCTTCCATTGGCCGTCGCATTTTCACCCAGGGCGGTACTGTTCGGGGCCAAGGCTTGGGCGTGATCGCCTAGCGCCGTCGTCGAGTATCCATGAGCTACCGCATGGGGACCGATGGCCGTAGCCGCTTGCCCGCTGGCGCTGCTGCCAGCGCCGTAGGCCGTGGCGTCCTGCCCACTGGACTGAGCGTCCGTTCCCTGAGCCATGGCGTCCCGCCCGGATACCGAGCTTCCCCGGCCACAAACGATATCCCCGGAGCCGTTGCCCAGGCGGTGACAGGTGAGGGTGAACAGGCCATTGCTGTGCGCGTTGGCAGCTTGCAGGGCTTGCCCCGCATCCTGGGCAGCTACCCCGGAGGCATACCCTTCGGCGGCGGCCTGCGCCTGATTTGCTTCGGCCTGCGCCTGCCCTTCCGCACTGTAAAGCTGACCACCATTGACCGCCTGTGTGCTGCCGGGACGGACGGCACCAGCGCCCACGTTGGAAATGGTCACCGGCCCGGTCGTCGCCGTTCCCGCACTCGCCGTATCGGTAGGCGTCGTGCTGGTGGCTCCGCTGGACGTAGTGTAGTGCAATACCCCCTGGCTCGCCTGGGTCACCTGGAGATTGTCGATGGCCTGATTGGTAACGTAGAGCTCGCTGCCGTTCACGGCTTGCGTGCTGGTCGCCGAAATCTGCCCCGCCGCCACATTGGTGATGAGGCGGGTCGTGCCTTGGGATGCGGAGCCGACGCTAACCTCTCCCGATGGCGTGGAGCCTGCCACGGCGTAGCTTTGTCCGCGAATCGTTACCGTGCTGCCCTGCCCGGTCTGTTTGGTGTTGGCCGTGGCCCCGGAGCCGAGAGCGACAGAATCAGGTTGTCCAGCCTGTGCTCCAGCACCCAGGGCTTCGGCATCGGTAGCCGTGGCCTTGGCGTTATATCCGTAGGCTTCGGAATTGGTGCCCGTGGCTTCGGCCCCGGAACCCACGGCGGTGGATGGATCGAGTGCAACTTGAGGATTGCCCGCCGTGGCTTGGTTGCCGATGGCGATGCTCCCGCCGCCCGACGACAAGGATTGACTTCCGACCGCGATATTGTTGTTGCCGGTGGTGACTGTACCGCCACCGACAGCCGTATTGCCTGACCCAGAATAGATGTTGCCGCCAATGGCGGTATCGTCGGATACGGGCGTTGCCGCGTTATTGGTTGGCGAGGCCGATCCCGCCTGTGCGCTGGAACCGAGCGCCGTCCCGTAGCCATTGGATGCACTCTGGTATCCAATGGATGTAGCGGGTTGATAATCGCTGGAATTGTTCTGATAAACAACGGCACCGTTTCCCAATGCCGTAGCCGAATCGTTGTTGCTGCTATTGGTTCCCCCCGAAGAAGTTGTCCCGGTAGGTGTTCCGGTAGCCAAAGTTCCATCGTTGCCCAATGTCTGGTAATCGTCGGGCAAGCGCCCGTTGATGTTGATATTATGGCTGCCATTGGCCGATGTTCCGCCGCCAATTGCCACATCGCTATTACCAATGGCGGAAGCCCCGCTACCCACGGCCACGTTGCCGTTTGGGATAACCGCGACAATGGCAAAAGCCGGACTGCAAAAGCCGGATACCAAGGCAGCTACTACGGCCCGTTTGAGCACATTTTTCATCCGTCTATCGAGGCGACGTTGCCACCGCCCCGCCTCAATCAGAAGGACAGGCCGTAGCCGATGGTGAACTGCCCAGTGTTCAGGTGCAGGTCATCGACCGAGGAAAGCGGCAGGTGCCGGTACTGGTAGCCCGCGTTCATGGTGCCGGGACCAATCCGAAAATCCATGCCGCCGCCGCCCTCATAGGTCAGGCCACCGATGGTGGACAACCCGGTGACGTGGGTGGCGAAATCCCGGCCAAAGCCGCCGTCCGCGTAGAGGCCCACCGCAGGGGTGATGGCGTAGGTGTAGCGCACATGGACGCCCGCAAAGGCGGCATCGAGACTGCCACCGGGGACGTTCAGGGCGTCGTAGCCCATGCGCAGGGATGGCGTGACATGGCCCAGACCATCGAGGGAGAGGCGATAGCCGATGCCTGCATGACCGCCGAAGAAATCCGAACGGTTTTCGCCGCCCGCACCCTCGAACCGGGCGGACGCCACCCAGAGGCCGAAGTCCTGGCGGGCTTTCAGATAACCGCCCGGCAGGGTCATGCCAAGGCCGTGACCGGTGCTGATACCCACGTTATCGAAACCAACACCAACCGTAGCGGCATTTGCTACCGAAACGGCTCCCATGCCCAAGACGAGGGCCAAAACGATCTGTCGCATACATACCTCCTTGTCAGAACGACAATCGGGTATAGACCGCGAGGGTCCGGGGTAGGATAGCGCTGGCTAGATCGACAACCCCCGCCGAGGCCTGCCGATCTTCACAGGGTGCTGTCTCTCCACGGGCTCACTTCGGGATAGCCATTTCTGTACTTCCGACTCTCGAAAACGGACCATGCGCGGACTCCCCGGGATGATCACTCTGGGCGGCAAGCGATGGCTGGGCCACTGGCGAATCACGCTGTAGCTCACCCGCAGCACCTCAGCTAATTCCTTCATGGTCAGCAACCTGTCCATCACTCTGCTCCATCACCAAACAGATCCAGGGACACCAGTCGAGAGGAATGACTGCGGTTCCAGGCCGCAAGCCTTGGATTCAGCCAAACACGTTCAACCCGGTCCATTCCCTCCCAGTTCCCGCGCTCATTGGACTGGTTGGCCTTACAGAGCAAGGGAAAATCCCGCCACTCCCAGCCATCACGCTCCAGCAGGTCGGCGTACAGTTCGCTGGGGTAGCCGCTGATCGCCACATACCCCTGCGCATCCTTGAGCACGCCCAGCAACCGCTCATGATCATCCACGCTCAATTCGTGCTCGTAGCCCCCATAGGAGCGCTTTTCTGCAACGTAGGGAGGATCGCAGTACAGGATGGAATCCGGCCCATCAAAACGCTCGATGACACTCACCGCGTCGTCGCTCTCGATATAGGCATGGCGCAGACGATCCCGGACCCGGAGCAATTCGTTGTCCACCACCAGGGACATGCTGCGCGCGCGGTTGTCTACACGCGCAAAGGCCCAGGAAGGAGTACGCCCCGTAGACTGCCCGGCAAACGTGCTGCGGGCCAGGTAGAAGAACCTGGCGGCCCGCTCCAGCGGCGTTGCATCATCCAAAGCCCGGTTGCGCAAGTCGTAGAAGAGCGCCCGGCTATACGGGATATTCTGTAAATACCGGACCAGACTCTCTCCATCATCGCGCAATACTTGAAAGAAATTGATGATCTCGCTGTTCTTGTCGTTGATGACTTCCGCACCCCGAGGCCTTCTGGAGAAAAAGACCGCACCGGCTCCAAAAAATGGCTCCACATAGGTGGTCGTCGGGGACGATGGCGGAAGCAGGGCATTGATTTCCCTTGCCAGCCTGCGCTTGCCCCCAAGCCAGGGGAAAGGCGGCTCTACCATGCCGGTACGGTCGGTCACGAAAGGGGTCGCCGTTGCTGCCTTCATGACACCACCTCAATTGCGGCTTGCAGCTTCTTCCTCGCCACCCGAGTCTGGTCTGGACGCCCCACATACGGGCCAAAAATCCGGCTCTCCTGGGATGCTGCGGCCAGCAGTTCCAAAGCCGCTCCACTTTTCGACCAGTTCATAAGCTCCTGCAAGGATTGCAGAAGCACGGCACAGCTTTCTTTTTCTTTTGCAGGCTGAACATCCTCTTGGCTCCACTGTGCGGACGTGGGGCCGTCACCGACGTCTCCAACCTCGTGGTCCAGGCTCTCCATGAAACGGAGTGCGTTGATCTCTTGCCCGATCTCGGCCTTTTTTAGGTCGTCGGCCTTCATGACGGCACGAATCAGGCGATCACGGCCACCACGGAAGTCCCCTTCCAATCCAGACAGACGCTCCACTTCGGTATCCCTGCGCAAATACAGCCTGGCCCAAGCCGCAGGTGCCGGATTGGGGATCAGCGCGAAATTATGTCTTGCCGTCAGGTGCATCAGATATTCCGTGCTCAGAGCTTCGGCATACTCCGTTACGGCATCGTGGGGCTTCCCTGGCATGACACGGCGAATGAAAGGGAAGAACTGCATCCTGCATTGATGCATAGCCAGGGCAAGGGCCTCATTCCAGTAAGCTGTCTGCCGGGGCCGTAATTGGATACCCGCATTGACGTAGCGGGTGAGCCGGACGGCTGCCTGCAATTCCCGCCCACGCCACTGCTCCACACACGAAAGATCACCCGCAAGAAAGGCGGTCAAATCCAATAGTCCTGCGTAATTCATAATCATTCTCCAGCGCTTTTCCCCAGATATGGGGCAATGGCCGATGCCACGATCTCCCGCAAATCACGGTCTCCCCGAAGAAATACTTCTACCTGAGCGTTTGCCGGAAAAAATTGAAAACCCATGCCAATACTATCCAGGCGGTCTCTCTGCCGATGACGGCGGCGGGCTGCTGGGGAATCCCGGAAACAGGCGAACCAGAGCATGGATTCAAAGATCACCTCCCTGGCTTCCACGGTCCCGGCAGCACGCCACAACTGCATATCGAAAGGCTTCCAGATGGGTGCGTCGTAGTCGAGATTATCGGGTATACCCAGTTTTACACGCCCATGCTCGTCCATCTCCCGATAAAACGTGGGATCTATGCGAAACTCGATCCGTGCCCCCGACCAGTCCAGATTTTCCTGACAGTATTCCCGCATATCCGTCAGCAACTCCCGCAGGAGGGCATAAGGCAGAGGACTCTGCGCGGGAAAATTCTGGTCAAAGAAGTTCCTCGCTCCTTCGTAGGCGCTGGCGCCCATGCGTTCAGTCAGCATCCTTCCCTTCCTCCTCGTCTGGTACGGCATTGACGGCACGGGCAGCCTGTTCCAGCAAGTTTTTTGCGCCGCGTGTCAGTGCGTCGTCGCACAACTCAGAATCCGAAATATCAAAAGCGGCATATTCACGATTCATGGCTCCCCCTTTTTCGATAGCTTCCCCAGTCGAACATAACCACTCGCCCTCCATTTTCCCGGAGCCGGTCAAAGGCCCGTTCCCCGATGTACTGCTCAACCTCACGCAACGTGAGATTGCTGATGACGATCATTGGTCGCAGAGCCAGGTATCTGGCGTTGATAAGCTCAAAGAGCGTCGTCTTTTCCGCATCGGTACCAAGCTGTGCGCCCACTTCGTCGATGACGGTCAGGTCCGCCAAGGCAAAATCACGGATCACCTCGCGCTCCGTTTTTGGGGAATCCTTGCGGTAGGTTTCGCGAACCGCGCGGACGGCATCCATCGCGGTGGTGAATACCGCCGTGTACCCTTGCGCGATTATGGCGTGGGCTATTCCGATCGCCAGATGTGTTTTACCCGTGCCTGGGCGGCCACAAAACACCATGCTCCGCCCGGTACCAATGGCGTCGGCAAACTGCTCAGCAAACCCCGTTGAAACCCGCAATGCACGACGTTGCCCTTCCGTCTCCGCGACAAAGTTCCCCAGCTTTCGGTTGGCAAACCGGGCCGGAATGGCTGCGCTTTGCATCACCCGCAGTCGGGCGGCTTCTCGCCTCGCTCGCTCCTGTTCTCGCACCTGCTTTTGCCCGAACTCCTCGATGCACACAGGGCACCCGGTCCAGATGTCCTTCCCGGGGAATCGGGTTTTACGCGATTCGTAGGGCCCGTGCTCCGGGCACTCGACTGACCGCACTTCGGCAAGCAGAGGGTTGATCGGTTGGATTCTTTCGGGTTGGCTCATGGCTAGAAACTCCCATCCGGGTTGACACCGACGGTGTAGTCACGCTCCGCGAAACCGCTGTGCGGCGAGAGCTTGGCGCGACCGTTTTGCTTGGTTTCGCGCTTGGCCCCCGAGAAAGCGCGGTATCGTTGCCAGCTTTCGAGAAACGCTTTCTCCCAGCCAGCCTGCGTCCTGGATTCGCCGGGGCGATCTCGCCAAAACCCCAGAAAATCCGCCAGCGCAGGGCCGTATTCATCGCTGTCCTCGAAGATTCCAACGTGCCTGGCCATCGGCCAAAAGGTCGGTGAAGGGTGCCAAGTGGCACTGATCGGGAACGCCTCAACGCGCTCGCGCGCCTTCCTAGGTAAGGTAAGGTTATTCTGACTCTTGACTCCTGACTCCTGACTAAGGTTTTTTCTGGGTTTTGTTTTTGGAACCTGCTGGGTTTCGTTTTCAAAACCTGCTGGGTTCCGCCTGGGTTCTGTTTCGGAAACCCGCTGGGTTTCACTTTCAAAACCTGCTGGGTTTTTCCCAGGTTCTTTTTCTTGGCTGGTATCAGAACCAGCCGGGTTCTTCTTCGGGCGACCGCCTTTTGCCCCATTCATCCGGCTGACGGAACCAAGCTGGTGCATTTCTTCGATCTCGCGAGACACTCTCCCATGGAGGTATCCCTCGTCGGTGCGGGTGAAGAATGCGCCAAGAACGGACCGGATTGCGGCCTGCTCTGGCTTTGTCATGGCGCGAGCCAGGCGATAGATGGCCTCAAGATCTGAAGGAAGTAAGCCCCCCGACAGGTAGCACTGGTCGATGAGCAGACGATAGGCGCCATGCTCCAGGAGCGTTAGATGGGACGTGTCGCGTTGGTAGTCCTGGATGAAGAATTTGTACCAAAACATCTTGGCGTTGGCGGCTGTCATTGTAGTGACTCCGGGGCTGGATAGTGTGGAGGTTCAGAGTCGCCGAAAACATATATAAGATATTGAATCTTCTGATTGACTTCCGACGGTACGGGGCAATGTTCAGAACAGGAAGCAAGCGAGCGGATTGCAGCGCGGGCATCTCCGGCGTTACGCCTTATGAGAGCGTGTTCCCATATTTCCAAAGCAGATTTCGAGAAAGGAGGCAGGCCGAATATCTCCCGCATAGCCTGTAGCTCGGGGACAACAACCGACCAATATTCGTCATCACTCATGTGCTTGACTCTCTTTGGCCCAGTGAATAGGTGCCAGCAGTGACCAAGCGAGCCAAAGACTTGATCCGGGTGACCCCGTTGCTGGTATAGAAACTCATGGTTCTTGACCCCCGTGCCGAAGTCTCTGACACTGGCGATTTGGTCGGTCACTGACGCTTGAGGCCATACTCCTTCGCACGATGGCCGTTGACGTTCTTCCCTGCTCGCGTTCGCTCGGAAGATCCGTCAACGGAAGCGCGTTGAGCGCGGCCTGACGGAGTGGGGAATTCGCGTGGTTCACGATGTGGTGGGTCATGCGGCCCCCCTGCCTGGGTCGTCGTCAATGGGCCCAAAGATGTCTGGGCGCAGCTCGGCGCGGGTCACGGCGCCATTAGTGGCGGATTCGATGCGGACAGCGGATTGAGGTGAAATCACTCCCCCGCGTGTCCATGCATGGACAGCCTGAGGGGAAACGCCAACGCGGCGAGCCAGTTCGCTCTGGCTACCGACCGCCTCAATGGCTACCTGAATAGGAAGAATCTTGCTCATGACTACATTCAAGCAGAGCTTTAACAAGCAGTCAAGTGGCGCTAGGTGTCTGGCGTCGGGCTTTCAAGCGATAATTGAAAGCATGAAAGATGACTCGCCAAGAACGGTGGATGTAGGAAAGCGGTTGGATTGGTTTATCCGGGCAGCCGGGATGAACTACGTCCAGTTTGCGAACGAGGTGGCAAAGCGGGAGGGCCCAGACTCAAAAGTGAGCCCGCAAACAGTCACACACTGGCGGAAGACTGGGAAAATAAGCCGAGAACGCCTGCCTGTAATCTGCGAGGTCTTGGGCATCACCGCAGACGTCCTTTTAGGGATGGCCACCCCAGCCATCACCGCCCGCGTTCTTGAACCCCTGGCGCTGTCTACAGGGGAGGGCAGCAACTCCGTGTCCGACGCCGGACTTCTGCCTCGTAGCGTGCTAGACGATCTGCCTGCGGATATAGCGCCCCATGTCCGCGCTCTGATTGAGCAGATCGTTGCAAAGTCCAAGGCGCGTAAGCTGTCCGAGGGCGACTTGGCATTGCTGATCAGTACCGTTACCCAACTGTCCGGGAGGAAGCATGATTAGGACCGGCGAGATCGTTCCCGGAACAGAGACGCCAGCAGGGGAAGGGATAACAGCGCCGTTCTACTGTGTGGCGGCCGTGGACGGCGAGCGGGTCCGAGTGGTTGGCAAACGGATTCCATTGGAAGACGTTGAGAGAGAGTGCATTTGCGCAGTGGTGATGGAGTCCTGGGGGATCATGGTCCCAGAGCCACTTATCCTGCGTGACCCCGCGGATGCGCTTTGCTTCGGTAGCCTGCATGCCGGTTACCCGAACCTGAAGAAGCAGTTAGCCATCGCCGACGGGCTGACACCAGAACAAAAGGATATCCTAATAACTGTTGCTTCCCACATTATCTGCGCCTGGGAGGACGCGCCCAGAGCCCTTGTCGCGGACGAGATCACCGAAAACGGCGACCGGAATCTTGGGAATTTCCTGTGGGGCGGTGGCCAGGACCACTACTACATTGACCACGAGCGAGCATTGGGAGGCGCGCCATTTGAGCGCAACCTCATGGTCGAGTACGCCATCAGAAGCGGTAGGCAGGAAGAGATAAAGCGGTCGTCCGTCGAGTTTGCCAGGTCCGTAGAGGTCGAACAGATACCTGCATAAGTTCACAAACCTTTGGCACTTCTTTGGCGAGGGAGGAGTGCCATGCAGGTTCAACATGTCGGGTACCGGATCCGGGGGTTTTACCGGGT
>NZ_JAVRKK010000034.1:0-20174 GCF_031962545.1 Candidatus Igneacidithiobacillus taiwanensis | reverse complement strand
ACAGCAGATGCGGGGAGCATCGCGGGAGTGATGCTGCATGGTTTTGGTAACGATGTGGATCAGCGCAATGGGGATTCAAGTTTCTTTACGGGGTGTCGTTAAGGGAGTTGTGGGAAGGATCTCACGTTGGCACGGACGCCAAATTCACCCTAAGAAAGGAGCAGTATCATGGCTATTTCCGGTATCATCAACACGAATACCTCGGCGTTGAACACCCTCAATGCCCTCAACGGCACCCAGGGAAATCTCAATACTTATCTGCAGCAGTTGTCGACGGGCAAGAGCATCAATGGCCCCCAGGATAATCCCGCTGGCTACGCCATTGCCCAGCGTTTTCAGACGCAAATCAACGGGTTGAATCAGGCCATCTCGAACGGCAACCAGGGCGTATCGCTGGTGCAGACGGCAACTGGGGCAATTCAGAACCAAACGAGCATCTTGCAGCAGATTCGTACGACAGCAGTGCAGGCGGCAAATGCCTCCAACACTACGTCCGATCGGCAGGCTCTGCAGGGTGTGGTGAGCCAACTCCTGGCGCAAATCCAGACCATCGCGACCCAGACCCAGTTCAACGGGCAGAATATTTTGGATGGTACCTTTGCTGGTGCTGCCTTCCAGGTCGGTGCCAACAGCAATCAGATCATCAATGTGGCGGTGGGCAATACGCAAACCAACGCGATGGGGAACTATACTGCCGCTACTTCGGGAGCAATTTATAATACCAGTGGGGCGTATGTGCAGGGTGGCTATGCCCCGGGCGGCGCCTTCACTTACTCCACCGGTAGCGGTAACTTCACCTCTGGGACGTTTGACATTGCCGGTTCGGTGGGTACGGCGGCGGTGAATGTCACCTCCAATGGAGAATCTGCTGCTAATATTGCTGCCTCGGTCAATGCCGTCACCGCACAGACGGGAGTCAGTGCGCAAGCCTACACCAGTGTTTCTTTTGCAGTAACCGGAGGGACTTTTAGCTTTACCCTCAGTAATGGCACCAGCGGAAATCCGTCGAACACGGTCAACATTTCGGCGGATGTGACGACTGGCAGTAACGGTCAGCCCGACCTCAGCTCTTTGGTTACCGCGATCAACAATCAGGCTGCCGTTACCGGCACCTCGGCTTCTACGCAAGTCGTTAACGGTCAGACCGAGTTGGTATTGACGAACTCTAATGGCAACAACATTCTGGTCTCCGGCTTTACAGGCACGGGTTCTCTCGGTGCGTTGGGTTCGGGCGGGAATACGATTGGCACGCTCTCGTCTGGAACTGGCTCGGGTACGGCGCTTTTCCAGGGGGTTGTGCAGTTTCAGTCGTCTAGCTCGTACTCGTTGAGCGGTGGCGGCAATATCGGTTACAGCTCTGGTGCGGCATCTTTGACCGGCTCGGCAGTCGCAAATATTAACATCACTACGGCAGCCGGGGCCCAGCGAGCCATCAGTATCCTGGATCAGGCGATCAATTATCTGAACCAGCAGAATGGAGCACTCGGTGCCATCCAGAATCGTATCCAGGCTTCGGTAACCAACGCCCAAACGACGGCAACCAATCTGCAGTCGGCACAGTCGGTGGTGCAGGATGCGAATATCGCGCAGGCGACTTCGCAGCTGACTAAGTACCAGATCCTGCAGCAGGCGGATATCTCTACCTTGGCGCAGGAAAACGCTCTACAGCAGAGTTACCTCAAGCTTCTGCCGTAACGTGAAAGACTCAACCTCCCGGGGGCGCCCGGGAGGGTCACGAAAATGAGGTGTAGTCATGGATAGTGCATCTGTGCGCACGCAAATCGGCCCTATCGGTAGGGACTCTGTCACTCTACCCACATCCTTGGGTGTGGCGAAGGGTGAAAATGGACAAGCTGCCAAGGCAAATTCTGCCGAGGCAACCAAGCATCAGGATTTGCAAAATTCCATTCATAAATTGCAGGACAAAATCGCCGAGGCCCACCCTTCCTATTTGCTGGAGGCCGGCTTGGATCCCAATGGTGGGCATCCTAATCAAGTGTTGATTCAGTTGAGCGATAAAGTAACCAAACAGGTATTTTTTTCTTATTATTTGCCCGCGAGTCAAGTCGCCAAGGCGGCAAATTCCGAGAACCCCGTGGGCTTGTTATTGCAGAACAAAGCGTAGGAGAAAGCAATGGCGGCATCCCTTTCCGGTCTGGTCAGCGGTATTGATGTGCAGAGCTTGATTACCAATTTGAGTGCCGCTTACCAGGCGCCCATCACGTTGCTGCAAAACCAGGAGAGTACCCAGCAGACTACGTTGAGCGCTTGGGGTACTCTGCAGAGTAGCCTGTCGAGTCTGCAGTCGGCTTTGGCTTCATTGCAGAACATTGGCAGCACCAACAATCGCACGGCGACGGTGACCAATGGCTCCTTGGCAACGGCTACCGCGAGCGCCAATGCGCAACCAGGTAGCTACAACCTGAGCAATATAGTTTTGGCGCAGGCGCAAAGTGTGTATTCGCAAAGCTTCGCCAATACCAGTAGTGGCCTGGGCACCGGCACGTTGCAGATTCAGGTTGGTAGCGGTGCCGTGCAGAATGTCGTCATCAATAGCGACAACGATAGTCTGGATGGCATCGCGCAAGCCATCAACCAGGCCAACGTGGGAGTGACAGCGGGTGTCATTTACGATGGCAGTGGCTATCGTCTGACCTTGACGGGAACACAAACCGGCGTCGATCAGTCGTTTACCGTGGCGGTCAGCGGCGCTACTGGAAGCCTGGGAAGTTTGAGTTATAGCTCAGGCAGTTCGGGTGGCATGAGTTTGAGTCAGGCGGCGCAGAATGCTTCATTGAGTATCAACGGGTTAGCCGTCACCAGCAGCAGTAACACCATCTCTGGCGCTATTCCCGGCGTCACCCTGAATCTCTTACAGGCGAGTAGTGGCAGCACCACCCTACAAGTCAGTGCAAACAATAGCGCTTTCGTGACCACGGTGCAGAGTTTCGTGAGCGCTTTCAACAAGACCATGACCACCATCAACCAACTGACGGCCTATAATGCCCAAGCGGGTTCCGGAGGGCCGCTCTTGGGTAATGCGGCGGTCAATGGTCTGCGTACCCAACTCCTCAATCTAATTTCCAATCCGGGCGTTGGTCTGTCTTCGGGGGCGAGCTATAACTCTTTGGGTTCCGTGGGCTTGGGCCTCAGCAGTAGCGGTACCATCTCGCTCAATGCTAGTACCTTGCAGACGGCGCTGAGTGCCGATTATCAGGATGTTGTGGGTCTTTTTGGGCAGGCCGGCCAAAGCAGCAACAGCAGTGTGCAATACGTGGGGGCGAGCGGATCGACCCAGGCTGGGGTATATGCCGTGAATATTTCCCAGGCGGCGAGCCGGGCGACCATTACCGCCGCTTCGGCCTTTCCGAGTGGTGGGCTCGCGCAGAGCGAGAGCCTGACCTTTGCCTCGGGCTCGCAGACTGTCGTCGTCGGCTTGAGCGCCGGCAGCAGTCTGGCGGCAGTAGTGAATACCATCAATGCCACCTTGCAGCAAAGCGGCATGACCGGTATCACGGCAAGCAACGATAATGGCATTTTGCAACTGCAGTCGACCCAATATGGCTCGGCGCAGGCGTTTACGGTGTCTTCCGACGTCGCCAGCGGCGGTACCGGAATCGGGACCCGCACCCTGGCAGCTTCGGGCACGGACGTGATGGGTACCGTCAATGGTCAGGCCACGAGCGGCGTTGGCCAGAATATGACGGTGACCGGGCCGGGCAATGCCCTCGGTTTGCAGCTGAAGATTTTGGGCACCAGTACGGGCAATTTGGGTACGGTGTCTTTGAGTCAGGGCTTGTATCAACAGATGAATAGTCTGCTCAATCAGGCCTTGAATTCGCAGAATGGCTTTATCAGCGCAGCGCAGAATGGCATCAATTCGACCATCAACGGGCTCAACGCCCAGATTGCCACACTGCAACAGTCGGCCAGTAATCAAACCGCCCTGTTGACCCAGCAGTTTGCTGCCATGCAGGCGCAATTGGCGAGCCTGCAATCGACGGGCCAGTATCTCAATGCCTTCTACGCTGCGGGATCGAGTTCGTCTTCCTCTAGTAGCAGTTCTTCCGCCGGTTAAAGGAGCCCGAAAACATGGCAGCGGCAATGAGTGCAGTGCAGGCATACCGGCAGGTAGGCCAACAGGGAGTTTCGACGGATCGCCTGGTTCTGCTTGGCCTCGAAGGGATACTGGAATATCTGCGACGGGCAGAGTTGGCCATCCGCGCGCAACAGATTGGCGCCAAGGCGGAAGCAATGGACAAAGCCTATCAGTTGACGGCACATCTGCTAGCGAGTGTGGATCTGGAGCGCGGCGGAGAAATCGCCGTCAATCTGCAAAATCTTTACCGTTTCGTTCTAGAAAAACTTGCTACTGCGAATATTTTTGACGATCTCGAAGCGCTGGCGGCATGTCGCCCGGTCTTGGAAGACCTGCGCGATGCTTGGCGGGGTTTGCTCGATCGCGCTTGAGGCTCTATCCTCTCTCCCAAACTCGGAGAGAGAATATGCTGCAAGCTGGGGTAGTCCTTGGCGCTCATCTGCCCGTAGAGATGCGCTCCTGGTCGGGTGAGAAAGAAGAATTTTCCGCATTGATGCGCAACAATCTGGTGTTGTTGCGCGCGCTTTCGACTTGGGAAGAAGAGGCCTTGATAGCCGACGAGGGAGAGCGCTCTGGACAGCGGCATTTGCAGACCAAGATCGATCTCCTCCTTACCCTACTAAGCGCCGATATCCTCGCTCGTTCCACTCTGCCACCGCGCAATTTTTGTGAGCTGCGCACTGACGCGCTGCAGGTCCACTCCGCGGCGGACCCTGCGTTTGCTGGCTATCCTTGTGCCGCCTTGTATTTGCAGACACACCTCGCCTTGCCTTTGCTCCTGCCAGGGCAAGAGGTAGAGGTGATTGCTTCTGGCGATCGAGCGCCATCCTGGATACTGCGTTTCACTCTCAGTGCCGGCGTGCAGGAAATGCTGGATCGACTAATCTTCCGCCATCATCGTCGAGCAATAGCGCGTCTGCGGGAAGCAGAAGCAAGAGGCAAAACACGAGGAAGTGGATGGACAGCGTAGTCGAGAATACCATCGCACAGGATTTTCGGGATCGTCGCTCTCTGTCGCGAGAAAGCTGCGGCTTGGTGGGGCACAGCGAGATTCTACGCAACGTTACCCGGCTACTCGGCAAGGTGGCCGCTACTGATACCACGGTTTTGATTCTGGGGGAGTCGGGCACGGGCAAAGAGGTGGTTGCCCAGTGCCTGCACCAGCATTCCACGCGCGCGCGCGGACCATTCGTGGCGCTCAATTGCGGTGCGATTCCGCCGGAATTGATGGAAAGTGAGCTCTTTGGCCACGAGAAGGGTTCCTTTACGGGTGCATTGCTGACGCGCAAGGGGCGCTTTGAACTCGCGGAAGGCGGAACGCTTTTTCTCGACGAAGTGGCGGAAATGACCGCGTCGATGCAGGTTAAGCTGCTGCGGGTGTTTTAGGAGCATCAGTACGAGCGGGTAGGGGGCAGCAAGCCGCGGGAGGCAAACGTGCGCATCATCGCGGCTACCCATCGCAATCTGGAAGAGCGGATTCGCGAGGGCTTGTTTCGTGAAGATCTCTACTACCGCCTCAACGTTTTTCCGGTCGAATTGCCCCCTCTGCGTCAGCGTGGCGATGATGTCTTTTTGCTTTTAGAGCATTTTCTTGTGGAACGGGCCAAGGATGGCTTTGCGCCCTTTACCCTCTCTGCCGCGGCGCGACAGCTGTTCCTAGAGCATCCTTGGCCAGGCAATGTGCGCGAGCTGCAAAATCTGGTTGAACGGTTGAGCATTTTGCGCGCCGGCGAAGAGGTGCAATTGGACGATCTCCCTCTACATATGCGCCGAGGGCGGGAGGTCCTAGAGACGGAATCCGATGCCCTGCGAGCGGTGTGGTCGGGAGTGCCAGAGGAAGATGTTTCCCTCTCGATGGCGGTTTCTGCCGCGCCGACCCTGCCCGATGGTCCCTTTGACCTCAAGGAATATCTCGAGGAGATCGAGCGTCACCTCATCCTGCAGGCTCTGGAGATCTGTGATCACGTGGTGGCTCGGGCTGCGGAGCGTCTCGGCCTGCGGCGCACCACCCTGGTCGAAAAATTACGCAAGTATGCCATTCAGCCCGGACGGGGATGACCGTGACCGGCCCCACCAACGTACCGGATGCTGCGCAGCTCCTCGAGGCCTTTGCGCTCTTCAATGATGCGTCACGCGAGCTGAGCGAGGCCTACGGTACCCTGCAGGCCGAGGTGCATCGCCTGAGCGGGGAACTGGCCGCTGCCAATCAGCGACTGCGCGAGGAATTGCAGGCGCGAGAAGCGCTGAGCCAGCGCCTCTCCTTGCTATTGGAAATGTTGCCGGGGGCGGTGTTGCTCCTCGATCCGCAGGGGCGGGTTCAGCAGATGAATCCGGCGGCGGAGCGCTTGCTCCATACCACGGAACGAGACTGGACTTGGCCGCATCGGTCCGGTCTCGAGATTCAGGCCGGTGGGGCAGAAGGGGTGGTGGCTAGCGCTTCGGGACGCCGCCGTTTGGCGATAGCCGTTACCACCCTGGCGGGGGATGGGGGCAAGATCTTGCTCTTGCAGGATGTGACAGAGGTGCGCGAGCGGGAGGCGGCAAGCCAGCGCCGCGAGCGTTTGGCGGCCTTGGGCGAGACCATGGCGGCCCTGGCCCACCAGCTGCGCACGCCCTTGGCAACTGCCCTGCTCGCTGTCGGGCAGTTGCAGCCGGGACGTGACCGCGATCATTTCCAACGGCAACAAGATCGGGCTTTGGATCGCCTACGCCATCTGCAGGGCATTATCGACGCTATGCTGCAGTATCTCCGTGGGAGGCTGCCGGAGGAGGGCGGTGTTAGCTTGGGAGAGATCGCCATGGGACTGGAGCGGATCTTTGTTCCCCTCTATCGTCAAAAAAATGTCGAACTACAGATGGATCTTGGGCAAGGCGACTGGATTTTGACGGGAACGGCGGATGTTTGGATCAGTGTGCTGAGCAATCTGTTACAGAATGCTCTGGCGTTTGCTCCTGCGGCCAGCGTTGTGCAAGTCCAGGGCGTGGCAGCCTCAGGGTATTGGACCCTGCGCGTTCGCGACTTTGGTCCGGGGGTCCCGGAAGCGCAACGCGAGCGGATTTTTCAGCCCTTCGTCAGCACTCGGCGCGACGGCACCGGACTTGGCCTGAGTATTGCCAAGAACTTTGCCGTTAGTATGGGGGGAGAATTGTGGGTGGAAGATGCACAGCCGGGGGCTTGTTTCGTATTGCAGATCCCCACGGCGCAGCTACCCGATCCCCTCGCCAGTCGAGAGGAGTAGAGATGCCCAAAAAATCCCAAATTGCCGCCAAGATTTTGCTGGTAGAGGATGATCCAGACTTTGCCGAGGTGCTGCAAGAGGCCTTGACCGAGCGTGGCTATACCCTGGCGTTGGCCGGTGATGGCGAGGCGGCGCTGGCGCAGTTGGATCGCTTCGCGCCGGACTTGATCCTGAGTGACGTACAGATGCACCCGCTGGATGGCTATGGCCTCCTTGCAGCCTTGCGCGAGCGCCGGCAGGCGCCGCCCGTATTGATGATGACCGCTTGGGGAACGATCGAAGAGGCAGTGCGCGCCCTGCAAGGTGGCGCTATCGACTATCTCGTCAAGCCCTTTGCCCTGGAGCGTCTCGAGGAAAAGATACAAAAGCATCTGCGCGAACGCGGCGCGCATGGTGCCGAACTGATTGCCGAGGCGCCAGCCATGCGCCAGTGCTTGGAGCGCGCCCGCAAGGTCGCCCAGAGCGATGCCACCGTCCTCCTACATGGGGAGAGTGGGGTAGGAAAGGAGGTGCTGGCACGCTACATTCACCGTCACAGTCCGCGCGCCCAGGGGCCCTTTGTCGCGGTGAACTGTGCAGCCATTCCCGAATCCCTCCTCGAGGCTACCCTCTTCGGTCACGAAAAAGGCGCCTTCACCGGGGCGACGCAAGCCAGTGCCGGAAAATTTGAACAGGCCCAGGGCGGCACCTTGCTCTTAGATGAGGTCACGGAAATGCCTCTGCCTCTGCAAGCCAAGCTATTGCGGGTGCTGCAGGAGCGGGAGCTGGAACGAGTTGGCGGACAGCGTCTGATTCGCTTGGATATTCGTGTGCTTGCTACGAGCAATCGCGACCTCGAAGCAGCGGTGCGTTCGGGAGAATTTCGCGCCGACCTCTTTTATCGTTTGCAGGTGTTTCCCTTGCTGATTCCGCCGCTGCGCGAGCGTCGGGAAGACATTATCCCTCTTGCCGAGTACCTGATCGAAGCTGCCGCAGAAAATCTCGGGCTACGGCCGCGGCGGTTGTCGCCGATGGCGGCGCGGGTTTTGCTCGCGCATGAATGGCCCGGCAACGTGCGTGAGCTGCAGAATGCCCTGCAACGCGCCCTGATTTTGGCGGAAGGGGAGGAACTGCAGCCCGGAGATCTCGATTTGCCCATTGCGCTATTGGAAGAGGAGATACCGATGAACCCGTCGTCCAAATCCGCCGCAGACTTGGCGTTGGGCGTGCAAAAGGGGCAATATGAACGCGAGTTGATTGCCAGTGCCCTACAGCAGACCGGCGGTGCGCGCGAAGCAGCGGCTCGGTTATTGGGCATCAGTGCGCGCACCCTGCGGCACAAGTTGCAGCGCCTGCGGGAGGCTGGCTTTGATCTGGGATAGCATGGCCTAGATATTGCTATGGTGATGGGAAAGCGTTTTCAGGAAGGATTGCGTCATGAGCAGTGTAGAGTCGCTGGATAGCCTCCTCAGTCAGTTGCGGACCCTAACCCAGCAGGCCCAGGGAATGAAGAGCAACGGCTCGGAAATGGGTGGGCTTGGAGATTTTGCCAATACCCTCAAGCAGATGGTAGATGGCGTCAATGCCCGTCAGGAAACCGCCAATACCTTGCAGAATCAATTTGCCAGTGGCGATCCGCAGGTGAGCCTGAGTCAGGTGATGGTAGCCTCGCAAAAGGCGGATCTTTCTTTTCAAACCATGCTCCAGGTGCGCAATAAGCTTGTGTCTGCCTACCAGGACATCATGAATATTTCTGCCTGAGTGCATCGAGGTGATGTCCTATGGCTGATGAAGTCCTCAGCCCACTCCGGGCACGCCTAGACCTGCAGCAGTGGCAGGATCGCTGGCGCTCGATGCCGGCAAACCGCCGCTTTGCGTTTCTCGTTGTTGTGGCGGCACTGCTGGCGGTGTTGCTGGTTGCCAGTCTATGGCACGGCTCCGGCAATTATCAGGTGCTCTACGCAGGGCTTTCCGATCGGGATGGCGGTCAGGTCATTGCCGAGCTACAAAAACTCAATGTGCCTTTTCGCATTACCGATGGCGGCACCGTCATTACGGTACCGAGTGATATCGTCTATAGCACCCGCATGAAGCTGGCAGCCGCGGGGCTGCCGCATGGCGATGGCATGAGCTTTGAGCTCCTCGACCACGAACCCATGGGTACCAGCGACTTCGTCGAGCATGTCAATTACCAGCGCGCCCTCGAGGGCTCGCTGCAGCGCACCATCGCCTCCCTGGGGGAAGTCGAGCACGCCCGGGTGCATTTGGCAATTCCCAAGCCCTCGGTCTTCCTCGATCAAGAAGAAAAACCCACCGCCTCGGTCATGGTTTCTCTCTACCCTGGCCGGCAACTTTCTGCCGCCCAGGTGGCGGGAATCATCCATCTCGTGGCGGCGAGCGTTCCGGGTCTGGAAGATAAAAATGTGACCGTGGTCGATCAGCACGGCGATCTCCTCAGCAGCAATGGGAGTCAGCCTACGGATTTGCAGCCTTCACAATTGGCCTATCAGCAGCAGGTCGACGCGCAGTATCAAAAACGCATCAAGGCAATCATCTCGCCAATCGTCGGCAGTAATGGCGTGCACGTAGCGGTAGCGGCAGATGTCGATTTTGCCAAAAGCGAAAGCAGTTCGGTCACCTATGGCAAGAATCAGGTGTTGAGCCAACAGGAGCGCAGCACCAGCGGCACCGGCGAAGGCGGGCCTTACGGCGTGCCCGGAGCGCTCTCTAACCAGCCTCCTGGGATTGCAATAGCACCGCTGACGGCGCCGGTTGTTTCCACCTTGTCGCCGGCCGCTCTGATTGCCCTGGCGCCGACCCTGAAGAGCTTGGCACCGACCCAAAGCAGTCACGACAGCACCATCAATTACGACGTCGACAAGACCATCACCCATGTCGACAACCCCGTTGGTACGGTAAAGCGGGTCTCGGTGGCCGTTCTCATCGATGAGAAGCCGCTCCCCGGCGGCAATGGCAAGCAGTTTGCGGCTTTGTCGCCGAACCAGATTCAGCAGGTGCAGCAGTTGGTGGAAGAAGCCATTGGCTACGATGCCAAGCGCGGTGACTCGGTCAAGGTAGTGCAAATGCCCTTTGCCAGTAGCCAAGTGAATGCGTCCCTGCCATGGTGGCAGCAGCCATGGTTCCTGAGCCTGGCGCACGGGGTGCTGCGCTACGTCGCGTTGCTTCTCCTTGCTTTCCTGCTCTTCCTTGGGCTGATCAAACCGCTGCTGCGCTTGCTGCGGGAGCGACAGCAGCGGGCGCAGACGCGTGCGCCGGCCATGGCCGCGGTGGGTGCGGAAGAGGCGGGAGTGGGGGGGGCTACGGTGCGCTCAGGTGAAGCCTCTGCGCAGGCGGGGCCCGAGGCGGTGAGCTTACCCGCCGACCCGCTGCAGACCGACCTGTACGTGGCGCGACAACTGGTGATGCAGGACCCGGCGCGGGCGGCACAAGTGGTCAAGGAGTGGTTGGCCGGTGAGCGCGGAAGCTGATCTCAGCGGTATTGAGCGCAGCGCCATCCTTCTTCTCAGCCTGGGTGAGGATGAGGCAGCGGAGGTGATGCGCCATCTCGGTCCACGGGAGGTGCAGAAGCTTGGCGCGGCAATGGCAAAGATGGCGCGCGTCAGCACCGATCAGGCGCGCATGGTGCTATCGGACTTCCGTTCTCGTCTCGAGCACCAGACTTCTTTGGGGATTGGCAGCGATCAGTATATCCGTGGCATGCTGTCGAAAGCCCTAGGCGACAAGGCCGGCTCCGTCATCGACCGTATTTTGCATGGAGGTTCCGCTAGTGGCCTGGAAAACCTGAAGTGGATGGACGCCCGCTCGGTAGCTGATCTGATCAAACTCGAGCATCCTCAGGTGCTGGCGATGATCCTAGCCTATATGGAGCCGGAGCAGGCGAGCGAGGTCATTCATCATCTGCCGGAGCGTACGGTTGGCGAGGCGATGATGCGCTTGGCGAGTCTCGAGACCATCCAGCCCGGTGCGCTAACGGAGCTAAATGAAGTTCTTGAAGAGCAGATTTCGGGAGACTCTCAGTCGTTGCAAGTAGCCACCATGGGCGGGACAAAGGCGGCGGCGGAAATCCTCAATCGTTTGGAGACCAGCCGCTCGAGCAACATCATCGATCAAATTCGTGCCAGCGATCCTGAACTTGCCGAAAAGGTGCAAGAAAAGATGTTTGTCTTTGACGACCTCTTGCGCCTCGACGATCGCAGTATGCAGACGCTTTTGCGCGAATTGCCCTCGGATAGCTTGGTTATCGCCCTGAAGGGGGCACCGGCGCCGCTGCGCGACAAGTTCTTCAGCAACATGTCGAAACGAGCGGCAGAGATGTTGCGCGACGATCTCGAAGCCAAGGGGCCGGTGCGGGTGAGCGAAGTGGAGGCCGCACAGAAGACCATCCTCCAAGTGGCCCAGCGCCTCGATGCCGCCGGGCAGATCAATCTCAGCGCTGGCGGCGAGGATTTGCTGTAAATGCCTGCTAGCGAAGCAGAAATCATCCAGCGCGAGGCCATCGAAAAGCTGCTTCGTTGGCAGATGCCGCAGGTGATTGGGGCCCGGCAGGGGGCTGTCGAAGCCAATACAGACCTGCCGGGAGAAGAACTGGCGGTCACTGATCTACGTCCGCCCACCGCCCAAGACTTGCAGGATCTGGTTGCTCGGGTAGAGCAAGAGGCACGGGAGCGCGGCTACGCCGAGGGATTCCGGCGCGGTGAGGAAGAGGGCCGGCGCCAGGGGGAGGAGGCGGCGATGCGCCTGGGCGAGGCGGACGCTGCTGCTCTGCGTAGCCTGTTGCTGGCAGCGCGCGAGCCTTTGCAGCGGGTGGATGAAGGGGTAGAGCAGGCCCTGCTGGCCCTGGCCTTGGAAGTAGCCCGGCAAGTGATCCGCCACGAGTTGCGCTTGCGGCCGGAATTGCTCTTGCCTCTGGTACAAGAAGCCCTGCGCTCTCTGCCAACCTTGAGCGCATCGCCAATGTTGCGTCTGCATCCCGAAGATCTGGACTTGGTTGCCGCACGTTTGCCCGATTTGGGTGCTGCCGGTGTCCGTCTGGAGGCCGATGAAACCCTGGAGCGAGGTTCGCTGGTGCTGCAGGCGGGAATGGATCCGGAGTTGAGTCGCCCCGATCGCCGCTGGCGCGAACGCCAGGATGCGGCGGCAACGGAGCTCGATCTGCGCTTAGCGAGCCGCTGGCGGCAGGTCATGGAGCAGCTCTTTTCCGGATTCGAGGGGTAATCGTGGATACCCAGGCGCCTCGCCTTTGGGAGCAGCAGCTACGGCGCTGGCAGCGTCGCTTGCCGACCAAGCTGTTGCCCCTGCTACCGAGTGGGCGATTGTTGCGTATTCTTGGCTTAGTGTTGGAGGCCGAGGGATTCTCGGCCGGGGTTGGTACGCGCTGCCAGGTAAAGACCGCCCATGGTCGTTTTGTTGACGCCGAAGTCGTGGGTTTTCAGGACGGGCGCCTACAACTCATGGCTGCTGGTGATTTGCACGGGGTAGCCCCCGGCGCGCGCATCCAGCCCTTGGCCGGCGAGGCCCAAGGGGTGGCCAGCCCAAATATGCTCGGGCGCATTGTCGATGGTCAGGGGCTACCCCTGGATGGCTTGGGGCCCATTCCCGATGCCGAACCGGTCTCCCTGATTGGCAAACCCTTCAATCCTCTCAACCGGGCGCCGATTCGCGAAACCTTGGATGTGGGCGTGCGCGCGATCAATGCCTTGTTTAGCGTTGGTCGGGGCGCACGCATGGGGCTCTTTGCCGGCAGTGGCGTTGGTAAGAGTGTCTTGTTGGGGATGATGGCTCGCAATACCCAGGCAGATGTCATCGTCGTTGGCCTGATTGGGGAGCGCGGTCGCGAGGTCAAGGAGTTCATCGACGAAATTCTTGGCGAGGCTGGGCGTCGCCGCGCCGTGGTGGTGGCAGCGCCTGCCGATGCCCCAGCCCTAACCCGCATCCGCGGCGCCCACCTAAGCACGGCCATTGCCGAATATTACCGCGATCGCGGTCAGCATGTATTGCTACTCATGGACTCTCTCACCCGCTATGCCATGGCGCAACGGGAGATTGCCCTGGCGGTGGGCGAGCCGCCAGCGGTGCGCGGCTATCCGCCCTCGGTTTTTGCCCGCTTGCCGGCGCTGGTGGAGCGTACCGGTAACGGCGTTGCCGGAGGCGGTAGCATTACCGCCTTCTATACCGTTCTCATGGAAGGCGACGATCAGCAGGATCCCATTGCTGATAGCGCCCGCGCCGTTCTCGATGGTCATATCGTTCTCTCTCGTGCCTTGGCCGAGCAGGGGCACTACCCTGCCATCGATCTCGAGTCTTCCATCAGCCGCGTCATGCCCAGCATTCGGCCGCCGCAGCAAATCCATGCCATGCAACGCTTGAAACGGCTGTATAGCCGCTACCGGGAGCAGCGCGATCTCATTGCCGTAGGTGCCTACGCTCCGGGCATGGATCCCGTCCTCGATCAGGCGGTACAGCTCTACCCGCGGATCGAGGAATTCCTCCGCCAAGACCAGCACCAGGCGGTCTCGGTGACGGCGGCGGTGGCCGAGCTCTTTGCCCTCCTTGGGGAAGATGCCGCCGGCAAGGAGGCGGACACGTGAGTCGCGAAGGAACGCTGCGCTACCTGAAGGATATGGCGGGGATGCGGGAACAGGATCTGCGCCGTTCGCTGCTGGCCCAACAGCAATTGGTACAACAACTGCGGGGTAAATACGCTCTGTTAGAGGACTATGTGCAGCAATATCGGCAAGAATCTGCCGCTCGGGAAGGGGCGGGAATTGCCGGTACCGAGGCGATTCGCTGGCGCGCCTTCGTGCAACAGTTAGCCGCCTTGTTGGTACAGCAAGACGAGCTGATTCGGGAACAGGAACAGCGCCTGCGGCTGGTGCGAGAACAGTGGCAGGCGATAAAGGCGAAGGAGCAAGGATTTTCGCGCCTGCTGCAACGCCTCGACGACCAGCGACAGCTTGCAGAATTGCAAAAGATGCAAAAGGAAATGGATTCCTGGGCGTTGCGCGCCACGCAGTTGCGCAGCAGTCGTTAGACGGAGCGATTCTTGCTTGCAGACCAACAAACGCTTTTTGGAGTTCCTGGTATGACGGTGGTTTCCTGTTCCCTCTCCCCAGTAGCCATAGAGTCGAGCTCCGATGCTGCCAAGCCGGCTGCGACGAAGGGTGGCCAAGGCTTTGGAGAGGTATTGACGCAGCAGATGGTTGGAGGGAGCGCAGAGCAAAATCCTCCCGTCATACGCGTTGGAAATGAATGTACGTCGTCTGGTTCTCCGCAGCGCGAGAACCTCGAGGGGGGGCAGCCCATGGCAAACTCCAGGGAGCAGATAAACTCTACTGCCGCGCCAAAAGTTCCTGCCCCACCGCCTAGAGAAGTAATGGGCGATTTTGCCGAGTTGGAAATGGTCGTTGCATCCGGGGCGTCATCAGTGGCGCCGCCGACGGGTGTCGCCCTACAACCGACTGAGCCCGCCGTATCTAAAGACGCCAAATCCGAGCCACAGAAGATAGCGGCCGACGGCTCGACCGCTGCAGCTCCAATTGCTGGCTGGAATGCGCCTTTTGTGCCAATGCTCGCAACACCCCAGCAATCGACGCGGCCGACAAACGTTGCGCTGTCTACTTCTCCCACAGACCTACTTCCGGAACGCTCCGACGCAGCGGCGCGGGCAAAGAGCCTGGTAACGGTGGCAGACGCGAGCTACGTCGGCAAAGCATCCGGCGCGGCGCCAGAACAAGTAGTTACCGGCGCCCGGGTATTGGTTCTGGATGCAATACCCTCAGCACCGGCGGCGCCCCATCCTGACTCTGCGCCACTCTTTTCCGTGGTATTGCAGCAAGCGGTACCGGGTGGCGGCGTACCGCCCAAATCGAAGGGAGCCGACGCAGTACCTGGTACCCCCATTTTGGGTGCTATGCTGCCGCTCGGTGCCAACGCTCCTGCGGCTCCGACCGCGCAATTGCAGTTGTCCCCGGCCGTACAAGAACAACCCGCCTGGGGCAATGCCCTTGGGCAAAGCGTGCAATGGATGGCCCAGGGAGGAGTGCAGCAAGCGCTGATCCACCTCCATCCGCAACACTTGGGTCAGTTAGTGGTGCAATTGAACGTGAGCCAGAATGGGCAGGCGGCGGCAGTCTTTCTCTCCGATCATCCCGAGGTCCGCGCCGCAATCAGTGCTGCCCTGCCGCAGTTGCAGCAGAGTTTTGCCGCCTTGGGTTTGAACCTGACCCAAAGCAATGTCGGCTCTGGGGGGTCGGGGTCGGCGAGCAATCGCCGCCAGAGTGCGGATCCTGATGCCGATGCGCCGGGCGTTATCGAGGAGATCTCGTCCTTGCGACCGGCCGCGAGCGGGCAAATCCATCGCGGGCTGCTGAGCACTTTTGTGTAGGGGGCTCGCGGCATGGCCGAGCAAATCTTGAGCCAGGATGAAGTCGACGCCCTCTTCCAGGGTATGGACGGCGGCGATATCGATTTGTCTCCACCGGAACAGGTCGCGGAGGGCAACGTCCGCCCCTACGATCTTGCCAATCAGGATCGTATCGTGCGCGGCCGGATGCCGACGCTGGAAGTGATCAACGAGCGCTTCTCCCGATTATGGCGAGTGAATTTGTTCAATTTTCTGCGCCGCAGCGCCGAAATTTCGATTGGTAGCGTGAAGTTGGTCAAATACAGCGAATTCATTCGTTCCCTGATCGTTCCCAGCAATATCAATATCGTGCAGCTTAAGCCTCTACGGGGTAGCGCACTCTTCGTATTTGATCCGCGCTTGATCTTTGCGGTGATCGATAATTATTTTGGCGGCGATGGGCGCTTTCATACTCGTATCGAGGGTCGTGATTTCACCCCTTTGGAAATGCGTATCATAAATCGGCTATTGAAGATGGCATTGAACGATTTTCAAACGGCCTGGAAGCCGGTAATCGAATTGCAGGCGGAGCTACAGCGCTCCGAGGTCAACCCGCAGTTCGTGAATATCGCCACGCCCACCGAGGTGGTCATCACAACCGATTTCCAGCTGGAATTGGAGTCGGGGTCGGGTACTTTGCAGATTTGTCTACCCTATGGAATGGTCGAGCCGGTGCGCGATCAGCTCACGGCAGGCACCATGGCGGATCGTTCCGAGGTCGATAAACGCTGGATCCAATCGCTGAATGAGGAAATACAGCAAGCGCCTCTGGAATTGCGGGTGGAGTTTGTCCAAAAGCAATTGACCGTTGGTCAGATTCTGCAACTGCGTGACGGCGATGTGATTCCCATCGAGATGCCGGAAGCCCTCGTGGCGCGGGTCGAGGGAGTCCCGGTTTTTGCCGGTAAATATGGTGTGCATAATGACAAATATGCCATTCAATTTGATCATCCAGTGGTGCCGGAGACGGCAGAAGGGCTGAACGCCATGGCGGCGTGGGAGAAGTCGAGATGAGCGAGACCGAAAAAGATATGCCGGCCGCAGGGGCTACCGACGAGGTAATGGCAGATTGGGCAGCGGCGATGGCGGAGCAGGGGGCTAGCGAGGCGAAGCAGTCTGCGGAGCCGACATCGTCCAACGATACACGTCCGCTACCCATGCCCCCCCTGGAAGACAGCGGCAAGCGCGAGGTACCGGGCAATCTGGAGATGATTCTGGATATTCCGGTAACCCTATCGGTGGAGCTCGGGCGTACGCATATTCAGATTCGTAACCTGCTGCAGCTGGCCCAGGG
Organism: Candidatus Igneacidithiobacillus taiwanensis; assembly: GCF_031962545.1. Taxonomy (NCBI): domain Bacteria; kingdom Pseudomonadati; phylum Pseudomonadota; class Acidithiobacillia; order Acidithiobacillales; family Acidithiobacillaceae; genus Igneacidithiobacillus; species Candidatus Igneacidithiobacillus taiwanensis. The sequence goes on along the minus strand of NZ_JAVRKK010000034.1, from coordinate 3,141 downwards.
TTCGGTTGTGGAGTTGGAGCGTTTGGCCGGGGAGCCCATGGATGTGCTCGTCAATGGCTATTTGATTGCCCAGGGCGAAGTAGTCTTGGTGAATGACAAGTTTGGCATCCGTTTGACGGATATCGTTAGCCCTGCCGAACGGGCAAAGAAGTTGCGCTAATGGCAAATTTCGTCGTCAAGGACTTGTCGCCGTCAAGAATTCGTCACGCCTTCTTGCTACTCCTCCTCGCGCCGGTCTCTTGCCTCGCCGCTGAGAGCACGCCGGCAGTCTTCTCTACGGGCGCCATTCTGCGCCTGATCGGTTCCTTATTTCTTGTGTTATTGGTGTTTTTTGCCTTGATCTGGGTCTTTCGGCGCCTTCAGCCTGGCTCGGTCGCGGGTGCTGGAGGGGCAATGCGGGTCGTTGCCTCCCTGCCTCTTGGTGCGCGGGAACGCCTCTTGCTAGTGGAGGTCGGCAAGCAGCAGTTATTGCTTGGGGCGACGCCAGCAGGAATTACCCTACTGCATACCCTGAGCGAACCGCTGCCTTTGGATTCGGGCAGTTTGGCCTTTACCGGCTGGCTGCGACAGGCAATGGAGAGGCGCAAGAACGGATCATGGCAGAATTTTCGGCAAGCAGCAGAGCCTGCGCGGGATTCCTCCTCCGCGCCGGGATCGTCGGCGGGGGACTCCTCCTTGTAAGTAGCCCTGGCTTCGCTGCCGGTCTTCCCGGCGTAACCGCGAGCCCCGCCCCCGGCGGTGGCACGGACTACAGCCTCAGTATCCAGACCCTACTATTCCTTTCGGTGCTGGTCTTTTTGCCGGCCATTTTGCTGATGATGACGGCCTTTACCCGCATCATCATCGTCCTCTCCCTGCTCAAGCAGGCCTTGGGCTCAACCCAGATGCCGCCTTCCCAGGTCATGGTGGGTCTCGCCTTGTTCCTTACCTTTTTCGTGATGGCGCCGGTGTTCCAAAAGATCAACACCGAGGCCTTGCAGCCCCTCAGCCAAAATCAAATCAACCTGACCCAGGCGATGGCGCGCTCCGAGGTGCCCCTACGCTCTTTTATGCTGTCGCAAACCCGACCGGATGATCTTGCCCTGTTCGTGAAGCTATCGGGCCACCCGCAGTTGCGCGCCCCCGCCGATACGCCCATGGACCTGCTCATTCCGGCGTTCATCACTTCCGAATTGAAGACGGGTTTTCAAATTGGTTTTCTTATCTTCATCCCCTTTGTGATCATTGATCTGGTAGTGGCGGCGGTGTTGATGTCCTTGGGCATGATGATGTTGTCACCGGTTACGGTCTCTTTCCCCTTCAAGTTGATGCTTTTTGTGCTCGTCAATGGTTGGGATCTGGTTATCGGTTCGTTAGTGCAGAGCTTCATTCATTAGGGAGGAGCAGATGAGTCCGGGCAGCGTTATCTCCGTAGCCGAACATGCGATCTGGACGGCCCTTTGGCTTTCTTTACCACTGTTGGGGGTGGCCTTGGTGGTGGGTGTGCTCATCAGCATCTTTCAGGCCGCCACGCAAATCAACGAAATGACCCTGAGTTTTGTGCCGAAGGTGCTGGCCTTGGCTTTGGTTGGGGTGATTGCCGGCCCTTGGATGCTGCAGCTGATGATGAGCTACACCACTCATCTCTTTCAACAGATTCCGCAACTGATCAACCAATGATTACCGTCAGTAGCCTGCAGATCGAGCAGTGGATTGGCGCCTTTTTCTGGCCCTTCGTGCGCATACTGGCATTTTTGAGCACGGCACCGGTGTTCAGCGCCACCCAAATTCCGATTCAAGTACGGGTAGGTCTGGCGGTGGTGATCAGCGTGGCCTTGGCGCCGGCTCTGCCGGTCATGCCGCCAGTAGATTTTCTGAGCGGCGGCGGGCTCTTGCTGCTCCTCGAGCAGATCCTTATCGGCACCGCTCTTGGTTTTGCCGTTACCTTGATATTTAGTGCGGTGCAATTTGCTGGTTCGGTCATCAGCTTGCAGATGGGGCTGGGCTTCAGCACTTTTTTTGATCCCCTCACCGGGGTGCAGGTGCCCACCCTCGCCAATTTTTTGAACCTCATCGTCTTGCTCTTGTTTTTGTCGTTGAATGGCCAACTGCTTACCCTGGCAGTGCTGGATCGTAGCTTTACCATTTTGCCGGTGAGCAGCCAGCTGGTTTTGCATGGCGCGGCTTGGCAGAGCTTGGCCAATGCCGGCGGGATGATTTTTGCCCTGGGGCTCGCGATTGCAGCGCCGGTGCTTGGCGCCTTGCTGCTGATCAACGTCTCCTTGGCGGTGCTGAGTAAGTTGGCGCCGCAGCTGAATCTGTTCGTTATTGGTTTTCCCCTGCTGATTGCCGTGGGCTTTGTTGCCTTGGCGCTGGTCATGCCTGCCATGGAGCTCCTGGTGCAACATTTGCTGCAGTTGTCTTTGCGGCTCAGCAACACCCTTTTGCTGCAGGCTGCCCGAGGCTAAGCCATGGCCGAAGAGAGCGGACAGGAACGCACCCACGCCCCGACGGGCAAACGCATCGAGGAGGCGCGCGGCAAGGGGCAGGTTCCGCGTTCTCGCGAGCTCTCTACCAGTGCCATTCTCCTGGTTGCCGCCGGGGTGCTGTATCTTTTCGGTACACGTATTGGCGCCGAGAGTCAGCATTTTCTTTATGCCGGGCTGCATCTGTCGCCAGCTGCCATGCTCAACCAGCGCGATCTGCTGCGGCATCTCGTACAAATGGCAGGCTATACCCTGCAGTGGCTGCTGCCGTTTTTATTGTTGTTGATGCTGGTGGTGCTCGCCGCGGGCATGGCCTTGGGAGGATGGAATTTCAGCAGCAAGGCCCTGGTGCCAGATTTTAGCCATCTCAACCCCCTTACGGGTCTGCAGCGCTTGGTATCGCGCCATGCCCTGCTCGAGCTCGTCAAAGCGGTGCTCAAAGCAGTGGTGATTGGCGGCATCGGTATTACCTTGGTCTATGCTCAGCGCCGGGCCCTGTTGGGGCTCATCGCCGAAGACCCCCTGGCCGCCGTCCATCATCTTTTTTCGATGCTCGGCCTGCTCTTTTTGTTCATGGCCGCCAGCACCTTGTTGATCGTGGCCTTTGATGTGCCTTTTCAGCTCTGGACCTATAACGAGAAGCTGAAAATGACCGATCAGGAAGTCCGCGACGAAA
>NZ_JAVRKK010000033.1:0-20234 GCF_031962545.1 Candidatus Igneacidithiobacillus taiwanensis | reverse complement strand
CCGGGACTGCGGATCCGTAAGAGATATTCGTTTCGGTGCGCTCTCATCCGGCGCGGCCTCGTCCAGTGCCTCGAGATATTCGCGCACTGCGCGGGAAAGATTTGCCGATACACTCTTCCACGCTTCCCCTATTTCGTCTCCCGGCACGCTCTGCTGCGCATTCGCGTTGGCAGCGATGAGACTGGCATCCACCGCAAAACCCTCACCCTGAACCAAGCCCGCGTCCATACAGCGTTGAACCACGCTCTCGAATAGCCAGCGGAATATTCCACTTTCCCGAAAGCGCCCGTGCCGATTCTTGGAAAACGTCGAATGCTCTGGAACAGGATCCTCTAGCCCGAGCCGGCAAAACCAGCGATAGGCCAAATTCAGATGTACTTCCTCGCAGAGGCGGCGTTCCGAACGGATGCCGTAGCAATAGCCAATGATCAGCATGCGGATCATCAACTCGGGAGGGACCGAGGGACGACCCGTGTGGCTGTAGTGGCCAGCCAGTTGTGAAGATAGGTCGCTGAAATCCAGTACACGATCGATGGCTCGGAGCAGATGCGACTGCGGGACATGATCATCGAGATGGAAGGAGTAAAACAGCTGATCCTGTACCGCCTTCTGATGTCCCATCATGCTCGCAGTCTCCATTGCAATCAATGGGTTAATTATACACGAGCCTCACCGATCCATCCATCTTCAGCGGAGTTTTTCAACAGAATTAGTCTTTTTCTGACAAGATACGCTGTGCATATCCGATCTTTTAAAGACTACCACCAACACCTATCTGCTGACAATACTTTGTAAAGTCTGGGGCTTCACGGGATGGGAAGGCTTGTAGCTGTGCAATATTAGCAATTAGCGTGATGAACCCCTAACACCCTTTCGCCAAATCACCGCCATCTACGTAAGAACCAACAGCCCCACCGTCATCCCTGCTCTACACCAGATTCTCGCTGCTTTCAGCCGCGAACGGACTCTACATAGGTTCCGCAGGCGCGGGGAAAAGCGGCCCAATGCTACCGACCATCCAGCGCAATTGCCTGGTCGAGAATAACGCCGGTGCCCTCATTGGGGTAACCGTAGGCATTGGAGAGCACGCGCACGGCACCAATGTGATAATCGACGGCATGGTGGGTATGACCATGCAGCCATAGGTGCACGCCGACGTCGCCGCTGCGCGCCACAAGGTCGTCCAGGCAGCTGGCGTAGGCGCCGGAGAGATCATCTTTGCGAAAAGCAGGATAGATGGACTCGCGAGACGGCGCATGGTGGGTAACCACCAACTTGCTACCGCTCCAGGGAGCGCCAATAGCCGCATCGAGCCATTGCAGACTGCTTTGGTGCAGCTCGAAAGCATCCCGCACCGAGAAGCGAGCCGTACCGCCACGGGTGCGAATGTGCTTGTGATCGCGCATCATTTCCTGCGCTGCTCGCAGCGCGTACGGGTCGGCGCCCTGGTAATCGGACCAAAGCGTGGTGCCTATAATGCGCAGCGTACCAATATCCAAGATTTCCTGCTCCAGCAGCGTAAAACGCGCGAGCAAATCCTCCGGCAAATGTTTGGCCAAGGCCTCGCGCCATTTTTCTGGGGCGCGCTCTATCGACATCCCCCAATAATCGTGATTTCCGAGTACCGCAACCACATAAGGAAAGGGCTCGGCCACTATCCGCAGCCAGTCTGCCAATTTTTTGGGGGTGCCAAAATCGCCAGCCAGTACCAAAAGGCTCTCATCGTCGGTTGGCAGGCGATCGAAACGCACGCTATGCGGGGGATTTACATCTACATGAATATCAGACAAAAGACGCAGATACCGCGGAGCATTGGCGATGCTCCGCTGGGTCTGGGGGGTTGCGGTCATTAGGGGGTCTCCTTGCCGAGTTCGAGCACTGCTCTCGGCCATCCCTCTATGGTATCAGGTCTTGTGCCGGCGCCTAGCCCTGCGTCTGCGACGACGGTAGCGAGGCAAGCAAGAGCACCAGGCTCGCCAAATCCTTGCTGCTTTGCTGTAGCGGCTGCCCGTTCAGGGTGATGCTCTGTTGCTGCGCCTGCAAGTCCAATACGAGTTTGCCATCTTGGGATTGGAACAAGGGATTTTGCGGGATGGCTTGGGCAATTTGCTGCACCTGCAGGCGCTGGGCGGCATCCAGGGGGTGTTGCCCAAAATCGCTACTGGTAGCGAGTAATGCCTGTTGCACCAGGGCTGGATTACAGCGCAGTTGTAGCTGCAGCGATGTGCCGGCCGGCAAGGCGCTTTGTAGGGGCGACTGCGCCACGGCCTGCTCGTCTTTGAGGAAGGTGGCAACGTCCTGGGTTTGAAAGTGCATTTGCAGGTGCAAGCGGGCGCCATCTTCACCATCGATGCGAAAATGGCTGACTTGGAATTGCATCGGTCCCTGCCACGCCGTTGGTGCCGCAAGCCCGCCTTCGGCGAGCCCCAAGGCCTCGGCGTGGGTGTCTTGCAAAACGCTCTGCGGCGCCTGCAGGAGGCTTTGGCCTTGTACTTTCTCGATCTGTACCGGACCAAAGAGGCTCGGCCCTAACTGCATCCGTGAGTGCAGCTCTACCTGGCCATTGCTTACGGCTTCCCGATAGCGCTCCTGTAACCCGCTGAGCTGGAAACGCGTTTTGCCATCTTCTTGCCAACGCAGCTGCTGCAAATGGAAGCCGCTGTGCAAGGTACCGTCGTTTTCGGCAAAGTGGCCATGCAGGGTCGACCAAACGATCGCATCGTCGCCCTGTTGTATGGTGCCGCCAGAAATGCGTAGCCGGCTTTGTTTTGCACCCCAAGCCTCGATCTTGGTTTTGAGGAGCAGCGGGCGGGTGCTGTCGGCCCAGTGAACCGCCGCGTCGGGGCCGGCAACTTCTTGGTAGATCTTTGAATCGGTCGGCAAAAAGCTTTCAATGCGCAGCACACTACCGTCGGGGTAGAGACCTTGGGAAATTTCCTGACGAACTGGCAACAGGTTTTGCTCCTTGCCGTTCTCGGCATAGACCAATTCGCCGCGGTCGCTGCTATGAAAGATGCCCGGATTGCTGCTCAGCACATGGTAGCTCAGCCCATCGCCGAGGGGGATGAGGGCGCCGGGCTGCAGCTTGGCCGCAACCTGCCGACCGGCGTACCAACTCGAGCCGCCATACGCCACCGCAAGGAGGAGCACCAGCCCCGAAACACCCGCAATGACGATGCCGCCTCGGCGCCCGGATCTTTGCGCCTTGGCACTAGTGATAGGGCTGTTTCCGGTGGGGGCACCACAAATGCCACAAAAGGCATCTTCTGGGCCCACCGGCTTACCACAACGACCACAAAAACGAGCAGGATTTGTCATCGTCTAGCCCCCATCAGATAAACAGGGGCTTGGGATTGGGCGCATTGCGGCATACTTCTACTCCTTTGCTTCTATACACTTTGCGCAAAAGAGTACGTGGGAAGCGCAGGCAAGGCAACCGTGCCGGCTTGTCAATCCTCGAGCGCGGAGGGGTTTATTTTGGGCGCTTGTGGTACGGCTGGCCGATGCCAGTCATATTCCGGTTTTTCCGATACTGGAACACTGGAATATTTCTGATAGGCGCGGTACTTGGCCAATTCTCGCTGCAATTCCAGTTCTGCTGCCAAAAAGTTCATCTCGCTCTGCTTTCCTTGCGCCAAAATATTTTTGGCATTCGCAATATTCTCTTTGATGGCTGCCGGGTCGAGATCCGGAATGCGCAAGCTCAGGTCGGCAAGAACCGTCACACCTGCAGACTGCACTTCGGCAAAGCCGCCCTCCAAAAACAAGACTTCGGTACTGCCATCGGGGAGCTGCACACGCATTTCACCAGCCTGCAGAATGGACAGCAACGGCGCGTGATGGGCAAGAATACCCAACTCCCCCATCGCGCCGGGCAAGACCACAAACACGCACTGCCCGGAGTAGACCAGGCCATGAACATCAGCCACCTGCAGGGAAAAGGCTGTCGTTGCTTGCATCTGAAAAGCATCTCCCGTGTTGGTACCTAACCATCAAAAACCGCCGTTGGGCCCGCAGTCCATACCTTCAACTATATCACGCGCATCACACGGCGCTCCGCAATCTTCACACCTCGCGTCTTGATTAGCCGGGGGAGCTTGGCGCAGACTGCGCACGCGTGCTGGCCACTTGGCAGCAAAACAGGAGAGCGATACCGATGAGCGAACATGGACTCCACACCCACGCCCCCCACGAGGAAGCGATCCATCACGCCGCTGATGGCGCCGGCCAACACCACGGCCTCGGCCAATGGGTTGCCATTTTTACCGCGATACTCGCTGCCTTTGGCGCACTGGTGAGCTATCAGGGTAGTCATCTCATGAACGAAGTCTTGCTCTACAAGAACGAAGCGGTGCTGGAGAAAGCGCGGGCGACGGACCAGTGGAATTATTATCAATCGGTGAGCACCAAGCTGCACTTGCTGGAACTGGGGGAAATTCTCGATCCGGCAAAAAAGGACGCGTTTCAGCCAAAAATAGCTAAATACCAACAGCAAAAAAACGAAATCAAGACGCAAGCCCAGGAATTGGAAGCGCAGTCAGCCCGCGCCAACAGCGAGTCGGCACGCCTCAACCGTCCTCATAACCAACTCGAAATCTCCATGATTTTTCTGCAGATCGCCATTTCTCTGGCGTCCATTACTGCCCTCACCCGCAAGCGTTGGCTCTTCGGCCTTGGCGTGCTGAGCGCCATTGGTGGCATCGGCCTGTGGGCCTCGGCCATGCTGCTAGCAACACACGGCTAAGAGACACGACCGAGGGGGATCAGGATTCTGTACCCTCGCCACGCGCTTGCCGTTGCGCCATGAGGGTATCGAGTTCTTCGAGGTTCCAAGCAAAGAAGAAGGCAAGCAAGGTCAAAGCGGCAGCAGCGCCAAAATCCCAATGCAGGGCAAGGACGATTTGCTCGGGCTCTGCCTTGCCCAGGTCTTGCCCGACAAAGTGGGTGAAGACGGCGCCAAAGGCCGCCACTCCCAGGGTACCGCCCATCGAGCGAAACAGTGATACCGTTGAGGTGGCCACCCCCAAATGCCGGTGCGGCAGCGCCCATTGTGCCGACAGGACCATTACCTGCATGGTCGAACCCAGACCAATGCCCAAGAAAATCAGCGCAATATCAATCTGCCAAAAGGGCGTGTGTTGGGCGACATGGGATAACACCCAAAGAGCAATTGCGGTAAGGAGGGTACCGAAAATTGGAAAGATGCGAAATTTTTGGTGCTTACTGATCCAGCGCCCACTGATGGTTGAGGTTAGCAACATTCCCACTAACAGATAGAGCATTTCCAGCCCCGATTGGGTGGGCGTGTAACCGCGCACTGCCTGATAATAGGTGGGCAAAAAACTGATGGAGCCGAGCATGGCTGTACCCACAAAAAAGGAAACGATCACACTTGCCGAAAAAGTCTTGTGCCGAAAAAATCCCAGCGGCAGTATCGGTTCGGGATGACGAGGGCTGCCAATGAAAATGCCCCATAGGCTTACCAAAAACACCAGCAAGAGCGGCCAGAGCCAAGCATCGTGGCGCCCCAACTCTACCAAAAAGACCAAAGCCGTGAGCCCAAAAAAGAGCGAAGCGGCACCCATCCAATCCAGCGCCAAATCTTTTTTCTCGCGCTTGGGAAAGGCCCACTGGATCACACCCAGGCAAAATATACCAAAGGGAATGTTCAAGTAAAAAATCCAGCGCCAGCCAAAATGCTGTACCACAAAACCACCCAAAAACGGCCCGATGAGGGTTGCCAAACCGAAAGCAGCGCCCACCAAGCCCTGATATTTACCGCGTTGTTGTAAGGGAAGGAAATCCGAAATACTGGCAATGGCGGTAACGAGGATACCGCCGCCGCCGAGTCCTTGCAGGGCACGAAACAGAACCAGGCTATCCAAATTCCACGCCAAGCCCGAAAAAATCGAACCCACCAGAAAAAACGCAACGGCAAAACTGAGTACGACTTTGCGCCCAATGAGGTCGCCAATTTTGCCATAGATGGGTAAGGAAACCGTCGAGCTCAAAAGATAGGCGGTAATGACCCAGGGCAAATGTGCCAGCCCGTGCAAGTCGCGCGCAATGGTGGGTAGCGCCGTGGCCACCACCGTCTGATCCATGGCCGCCAGAAATATCGCCGATAATACGGCAAAAAACATGCTTTTTTGGGCAATCGACAAGCGGTAGGCGGTAGTCATGGGGCGGTGATTCCTGAAGCGGTACAGTAGCGATCGGGCAGTGTACCATAGCCCGCAGGGGGCTCTAGCGGGGCAACTTTGGCCGCGTTGCGAGTGCCTGCCAACCGTGCCATGTTGCTTGGGTAGAACTGGGAGGAAACAGATGTCGAACTATCAACGCCTGCTCACCGAAGAGGATCTTGCCGAGCTCGAGCGCGCCCATCGCTGCTTGGAGAATCCAAGCTTGGCGGCGAAAATTGTCGATCGCCTCGGCACCCCGATCGAACGCGGGCTCGCTCTGCTCCCTTCCAACTGGCACCAGGAAATCAGCAAGATTTCTGAGATGGCGCTGCGCCGTGCCAGTGACGCCGCGCTGCTCACCCTCCATGACACCCCCCGGCGCCCGCCCGCCAACCGTCTGCATAAGGCCGCCGTCGCTCTTTCGGGGGGCGTTGGCGGCTTTTTTGGCTTGACGGCGCTCAGCATCGAGTTACCCATTTCGACCACCATCATGCTGCGCTCGATCATCGAGATCGCCCGCGGCCAGGGGGAGTCGATCAGCCATCCCGATACCCAACGCGCCTGCCTCGAGGTTTTTGCTTTGGGCAGCACCCGCAACCGCAGCGACGACGCGGCGGAAACCGGCTACTACTCCTTGCGTATTGCCTTGGCCAGCGGCATCTCCAACGCCCCCGGACTACTTGCCAAAAGCGGCAGTACCGCCCAGCCGCTCCTGTTGGCCACCCTGAGCCGCGTTGCGGAGCGCTTCGGCATTGCCGTTACCGACAAGGCCATCGCCCAGCTCGTACCGGCGCTCGGCGCCATTAGCGGTGCCGCCGTCAATACCTTGTTCATCGACCATTTTCAAAGCATGGCGGGCGCGCATTTCACGATCCGCAGACTGGAGAGAAAATACGGCAGCGAACTGGTGCAAGAGGCCTACGAAAGCCTTCTAGCCCGCCAGTAGGCGCGCGAAGGCCTCCTCGTCGAGGACCGGAACACCAAGTTTTTCGGCCTGATTGAGCTTGCTACCGGGCTTTTCGCCGCAAATCAGGTAATCGGTTTTTGCGGAGACGGCGCTGACCACCCTACCCCCACGGCGCTCGATTTCCTGCTTTGCCTCGTCCCGACTCCAGCCCTGTAGGGTTCCGGTGAGGACGAACTGCTTGCCCGAGAGATTCCCTGCCGTCTTCGGCGCCGGTGCCGGCCAGTGAATGCCTGCCGCCAGCAATTCGCCAATCACTTCTTGGTTGTGCGGCTGGGCAAAAAAATGCACCACCGCGTGGGCAACGACCGGCCCAACATCGCGTACCTGGGTGAGGGTCTCCTCGTCGGCCTGCATCAGGGCCTCCAGGCTGCCGAAATGCTCGGCAAGCGCCAGCGCCGTGGTCTCCCCCACCTGCGGTATCCCCAACGCATAGAGAAAGCGCGGCAATGTCGTCTGCCGCGAAGCCTCGATTTCGGCCTGCAGTTTTTCTGCCGAGCGACTTCCCATGCGCTCGAGATTTGCCAGTGCTTCCGCCGAAAGATGATAGAGATCGGAAACCTTTTGCAGCAGGCCGACATCCACCAATTGTTGCGCCAGTTTCTCGCCAAGGCCGCGAATATCCATGGCCTTGCGCGAGGCAAAGTGGAGCACGGCACCCACCCGCTGCGCAGGACAAAATAGGCCGCCGCTGCAGCGATAGGCGACCTCATCGCCCAGGCGAATCACCTCCGAACCGCAGACCGGGCATTGGGTCGGCATCTGCCACTCGACGGCGTTTTCCGGCCGGCGCTCGTGCAACACCTGCACCACCTCGGGGATGACGTCGCCAGCGCGGCGAATGAGCACCGTATCGCCAATACGCACGTCTTTGCGTCGCACCTCCTCCAAGTTGTGCAGGGAAGCACGGCTAATGGTCACCCCGCCTACGGCCACCGGGTCGACGATGGCGACGGGGGTGATGACCCCCGTGCGGCCCACCGAGGCGAGAATATCGCGCACCACCGTCGTTTCCTCTTGGGCAGGGAATTTGTGGGCAATCGCCCAACGCGGCGCCCGCGCGGTAAAACCAAGGCGCTCGCGCTGGCTCAGGTCATCGATCTTAAAGACCAAGCCATCGATTTCGAAGGCCAAGTGCGCGCGCCGAGCGAGCATCTCTTGATAGTACTGTTCTGCCTCCGCAAGGCTGCTTACCCGCCGCAAGAGCTCCGTCAACAGGGGAAATCCCCAGCCGTGCAGGCGCTCCAAAATAGCCAGATGGCTGCTGCCCAAAGGTGCGCTGGTCTCTCCCCAACCCCAAGGGAAAAAGGCCAGGGGGCGGCGCGCGGTAATGCGCGAGTCGAGTTGCCGCAGGCTGCCGGCGGCGGCATTGCGGGGGTTGGCAAAGGGCGCCTCGCCCTCGGCTTCGCGCTCTTGGTTGAGGCGCGCAAAGGCCGCTATCGGAATCACCACTTCGCCGCGTACCTCGAGCAGCTCTGGCCAGCCCGCCCCTTGCAGACGCAAAGGGAGATTACGGATGGTACGCACGTTGGCGGTCACGTCTTCGCCGTGCACGCCGTCGCCGCGGGTACCGGCCTGCACCAAAACGCCGCCTTCGTAGCGCAGATTCAGCGACAGACCGTCAAACTTGGGTTCAGCGCTCAGGGACAACGCTTCCTCCGCACCTAGGCCTTTCTGCAAGCGGCTCCACCAGTCGGCAAATTCGCTGGGACTGAAAACGTTGTCGAGCGAAGTCATTGGCAGACGGTATTCGGTACTGGCAAAGGCCGTGAGCGGCGGCGCGCCGACTCGCTGGGTGGGGGAGTCGGGGGACTGAAACTGGGGAAAAGCCGCTTCTAACTCCTGCAACTCGCGCAGCAGACGGTCGTATTCGGCATCGCTCAAGATGGGGGCATCGGCTTGATAATAGGCCGCGTTGGCGCGTTGCAGCAGCGCGCGCAAGGCATCGATGCGTTGTTGGGCGGTTTCCGTGTTCACAATGTCCCTCGGATCGGTAAGGGCTTCCATGATAGCACTAGCCGAAGCCACCACAGGAGCCTTTGCCGCTGTACGGAACCATCCCCAAGGTCCTATAATCTAAGCCATTGGATATCTTGGAGAGAGCGGTCCCATTTAGGAGCGACAACATGAATTACGATCAAAAACCCTATCAATTTCCCGAGGGAATGAGTCCCTACGGAGCGAACCAGCAAGTTGCCAGCCTTGGCGGTTTGATGGCCAAAACCTACGGCCTTCTTGCGGCCACCTTGGGCGTCTCGGCTATCGCTTCGATCTATGGGATGAGTTCACCTTTTGCCTATCAGCATCCCATCCTGCTGATGATTGGATCCTTCATTTTGCTGTTTGCAGTGCAGTATACCGGCGCCCACCGCAGCCCCTTTGCCGTACCTTTGGTTTTTGCCTTTGCCGCAGGCATGGGCATGATGATGGGTCCCGGTATTGCCATGTATCTGCGCATGCCCGACGGCCCGCAGATTATCGCGACCGCCCTGGGCACGACGGCAGTCATGTTCGTTGGCCTCTCGGCCTATGCCATGACGACCAAGCGTAACTTCAGCAACATGGCCGGATTTTTGATGACCGGGCTGATCCTGGCCATCTTGGTCTCGCTGTTGAATATGTTCTTGCTGCACATGCCCGCGCTGCAACTGGCAATGGCCGGAGTTTTGGTGATCGTGTTCAGTGGCCTGATCATCTTCGATACCCAGCGGATGGTACAGGGTGGCATTCAGGAGCCAGTGCTCTTGGTGGTCGGCTTGTATCTCGACATCATCAACTTGTTCATGGCTTTGTTGCAGATCTTTGGCGGCAGTAACCGCAACTGATTCAGCCCTCCTCTACTACGCCCCGGCGCTACGGCACGGGGCATTTTTTATGCCACCCGTGCACTCGCACGATTGCCACAAAAACATCGCAACCTGCCGTGCGAGCTTTGTTTCTGGTATTGGGTCACTTTCCAGGCCGCCGAACGAGGAGGTTTTGGGCCTCCACCTGAGGTTACTCGCGCACCGCAAACCGATCATTGCGGAAGATCATGATTGGATGTCAGTTTTCCAAGAACGAAGGCAAGTTTAATGGCGCTAACCATAACCGCCGCGCGGGCATCGATCTGGGACTGCCGCGCGTTGAGCAAGGCAGTATCCGCGGTCGTGGCGGCATCAATGGTACCCATGCCTTTGTTATAGGCGGCAAGAGCCGCGTTGTAGGTTATTTGACTGGCATCTACCAGTGCCGTGGCAGCATGATAAGATTGGAGCGCGGTGCGCAAGCTATTGCGCGCCGTCACAATTTCCGTTACCGCAGCATATTGAACACGCTGAAAATCACTTCTAGCAACTGCCGCTTTTGATTCCGCATCCTGCAATTGTGCATCACGCAAGCCGCCGTCAAAAAGCGGAACCGTTATTCCGAGTAATACGCTATCGCCAACCCCTTGCTGGCTGAGAGCCGGCAATCCAGCAAGCGAAAAACTATTCGAGCCCCAAGTAACATTTGCCGCGGCAAAAATCTTCGGCATAAAGTTTGCCCGTGCGGCTTTGATTCCTGTTTGGGCCGCCATCATCGTCTCATAGGCGGCCGCAACGTCTGGGCGACGTGCAAGCGCCTGCCGTATGGTTGCATCAACCGGAGTCGATGCAAAATTTGGTAACGATCGATTCATGAAATTGCCGGTATCAATTTTTGATGCGCTTCGCGAGATCGATTAGATCGGGTAAATTATAGGTCTTGGCCGTATCGATATCCTTTTCATCGGGCAGTTAAGGTTCTGCTCTTTATGGACAATTTTGCTGGTGCAACACAAGCGTCCAACGAACGCATCTTTTTGGATGCTCGTCAATCAGGGCTCGGTGGGTAGGGCTGGCCACCTATTTGCCCCCCCAGATGGACTGCACTATTTCCGCCAGCATGATACTGTAATCCCTGTGTATCCGACCTCTAGACGATTTTACGCAAGTGACTGATCCAAAGCATACAGAACAGCATACGCCGGTCATGCGGCAATATCTTGCCCTCAAGGCCGAGAATCCCGATGCCCTGCTCTTCTTCCGCATGGGCGATTTTTACGAGTTGTTTTATGACGACGCCAAACGGGTAAGCGAGCTTTTGGGCATTGCCCTCACCACTCGTGGTCAAAGTGCCGGCGAAGCCATCCCCATGGCCGGAGTGCCCATCCGCAGTGCCGAAAGCTACTTGGCGCGCCTGGTCCGTGCCGGAGTGACCGTTGCCATTGCCGAACAAATGAGCGATCCCGGCCTTACCAAGGGGCCGGTGGAGCGCAGCATTACCCGGGTACTTACGCCGGGAACCCTTATCGACAGCAGCCTCCTCGAGCCGGAACAGGAATCGCTGCTTGCTGCCTTGCACGCGGGCAGCAACGGCGCCTGGGGTTTGGCGTTGTTGTCGGTAACCAGCGGCGAGTTGCGGGTACAAGATTTTGCCGACCTACCTTCGCTGGCCGATCGCTTGCGGCAGCTACAGCCGGCAGAAATCCTGGTACCCGCGGCGGTAGAAGCGGCAGCATTGCCCTTTCGCGAGCGCTGGCGAGTCTTGGAAGGCACGACCAGCTCTGCGGCAACGACGCGCATCCTGCAGCGCTACTTCGGCAATCGGCTCGAGAGTTTTGGTGTCGAGGGGCACCCCCTCAGCCTGCACGCGGCAGCGGCGGTCCTGAACTATGCCGAATCGCGCCTCAAGGTGTCTTTGGCCCAGGTGCAGCGCATTCTGCCCGAACGCCCGCTCGACGCCCTCGGTATCGATGCCAATGCCTTGCGCTCGCTGGAGATTCTACGTGGGCGCGACAACGACGGACCGAGCCTCTGGCACCTGCTACAGCACTGCCAAACACCCATGGGCGCGCGCCTATTGCGCCGCTGGCTGCTGCGTCCCCTGCGTCAGGGCGAGGCCCTCTTTGCCCGCCAGCGCCGCGTGGCGGTCTTGGTAGAAGGGGCACGCTACCGTGCCCTGCAGAGTACCCTGCAAGGCTTGGCCGATGTCGAGCGGGTGCTGACCCGCGTCGCCCTGCAAAGCGCCAGCCCCCGCGATCTTGCCCATCTGCGCCATTTTCTGCAGCGCCTGCCAGAAATTTGCAAAACCATCGACCTCGTCGAGAGTCTCCTGCCGGAACACGAGGCTCCCCGCCGCGCCGATTTTACCAGCCTGCGCAGCCTGCTCGAGCGTGCCTTGGTGGAAGAACCGCCCCTCAACCAGCGCGATGGCGGCTATCTGCAGGACGATTTCGACGCCGAACTTGCGGCGTTGCGCCACGCCGAGCAGCATGTGGGTGCCGAACTCGCTGCTTTGGAAGAACAGGAGCGAGAGCGTAGCGGCATCCCGCAGTTGCGCGTGCAATTCAATCGCATACACGGCTATTTCATCGAAATTCCCGCCAGTTACGACGGCCCCATCCCCGCCGATTATCAACGTCGCCAAAGCACCAAAACGGCGTCTCGTTTCAGCAATCTTGCCCTCAAGGAAATCGAGGATCGGGTGCTCTCGGCCGAAAGTCGAGCCTTGGCGCGAGAAAAGACCTTATTTCGGGAGCTGTTGCAAGAAACCGCCACCCAAGTAGAAGCCTTACAAGGGGTATTGGCGGAAATCAGCGAGTGGGACCTACTTGCCAACTTTGCCGAGCGGGCGCACAGCCTGCGCTGGACGGCACCAGAATTTGTGCGCGATAGCTGCCTGGAGATTCGCGCCGGTCGCCATCCTTTGGTGGAGGCGGAACTGGGCTCCGCTTTTGTACCCAATGACCTGGAACTCCATGCGGATCGGCGCATGCTGCTGATCACCGGCCCCAATATGGGCGGCAAATCGACCTTCATGCGCCAGGTTGCCTTGATCGTCTTCCTTGCGCATGTTGGCTCTTGGGTACCCGCCCAATTGGCGCGCCTTGGCCCCGTCGATCAAATCTTCACCCGCATTGGTGCCGCCGACGACCTCGCCGGCGGACGCTCTACCTTCATGGTCGAGATGCAGGAAACAGCGCAGATACTGCACCTAGCGACCGCGCAAAGCCTCGTCATCCTCGACGAAATTGGCCGTGGTACGGCTACCTATGATGGCCTGGCCATCGCCTGGGCCAGTGCTGAGGAACTCCTGCGCCTGCAGAGCTTTACCCTCTTTGCCACGCACTACTTTGAACTGACGGAGATGCAGCATCCACAACTGGCCAATGTCCACTTGGATGCCATCGCCCAGGCCGAGCAGGTGACCTTTTTGCACCAGCTCGAAGAAGGGCCCGCCACGCAAAGCTTTGGTCTTGCGGTGGCACGGCTTGCCGGTTTGCCCGAAACCGTATTGCGCAATGCCCGCGAGCGTCTCACCATTTTGGAGGGCATGGCCCCGGCGCAGACCACGCGGCCGATGGCGGCGTCGCAACAACTGTCGTTGTTTGCCGAGCCACCCCACCCTGCCCTGCGCGCCCTGGCCGAAATCGACCCTGATGAGTGCACGCCGCGCGCCGCCCTCGATGCGCTCTATCGGTTGCGACAGCTGCTCGACGACCCTTCCTAGTATTGCCAAGCTTGCGGGCACTTTCGGAACTTTGCGCGACCGCGTATAGTCCAAGGCACGTAAAGGGGGCGACCGGTTTCGACGTAGGTCGCGAAGCCTTCGGTGCATGCAGAGCTGCGATTTGCTCTTAAAACTGGTCGCAGATTCATAATTGCCAACGACAGCAATTACGCCCTCGCTGCTTAAGCAGTGAGCCCTCCGCCCGGGTTTGTCCGCGGGTCCGGTGGCCGCAAGGCCTGCGGGGGGTCGACGAAACACGGAATCGCGCTCGGTCTGTTCGGTGGGCCTAGCGTTAAAGTAAAGCCGAATCGCCGGGAGCGCATCCTGTCTGTTGGAGTCGCTCCGGGTTAAAACCCAATAGACAGACTACGCATGTAGATCCGGTGGTCTAGGGCTTGCGGACGCGGGTTCAATTCCCGCCGCCTCCACCAATGCCAAGGGCTCGGATAATTTCCGGACCCTTTTTCTTGCCTGAAATTCCCGCGCCACGCAGGGTTCCGGCCATCAGTGCTGCGGGTAGGCGTAGTTCTTGCGCTCGCAAACTCAACAAGTTACGCACGGCGGTTCATCGTCAACCAAGGCCACCGGTCAGACATAGAACACCAGCAGAGCATCGTCAGCGTCCACTTGACCGTATCGCAAAAGAGATACATAATTGCGTAAACGGAGGATTTGATCATGGCCCATTCCACGATGTTGCACGTCCGGGTGGACGACGAAATCAAAACGCAAGCCAGCGAGGCGCTGGCAGCCATGGGGCTGTCGGTGTCTGATGCCGTGCGCATCCTGCTCAAGCGTGTGGTCAACGACCAGGCCTTCCCTTTGGAGTTGAAGGTGCCCAATGCCCAGACCCGCGCGGCGATGGAAGAAGCCCGCGCCATGGCCAAGGCGCGTACCGCCCGTTTTGAGTCTGCAGACACCCTGATCGATGACCTCGAAAACGCAAGTTTCGGCGCAGGCCAAAAAGCCCGCCAGCAGTAAGCGGGCGCCTCTGCCCAGGGCGTGCGACTACACCAAGACTTTCCTCAAAGACTGGGAACGCCTCTCGCGCTCAGGACGCTACGACCTGAAACGGCTGAAGGAGGCGATGTTGCTGCTCATTGGCAACGATGAGCCGCTGGGATCCGAATGGCTGGATCACCCGCTGAAGGGTGATTGGGTCGACCACCGCGAATGTCATATCGGCGGCGACTTCCTGCTCATCTACCGCCTGGATGGCAATGCCATCATCTTTGTGCGGGCGGGCACGCACTCTGAATTATTCGAGGAATGATCTGTGGCGATTGCATCACCGCCTACTTTCACCAAACCAGCCCGTCAGCGCTGGGAAGCGATTCCCGCTGACATCCGCCAGCGGCTGCTGTCCAACGTCTGGTGCGGCCAGTGCCGTCACTATGTGGGGGCCTGTGCCCATGTCGAATCGGCATCGCCGCACCTAATGTTGTATGACATGGAAAGCTGGCACCGTGCTTCTTGACCGAAGCGATGAAGTTGCATTAGGTTCGAAAGCAGATTGCATCGAGCCTGACGGGCACGCCACCGACAATGAAAAATATCTCCAAGCCTTCTGCGCGAGGTCAGGAATTTCTGCTGGCTGATGTCGAAGTTCAGGAGCATTCGATAGAAGGCGTGGCATCCACGAAATCAACGGTCATCGCCGAGGGCGCTACCTTACGTCGATCCGCCTGGGCCGCACTTGCATCCGTGCTGTTCGCTCCCACTCGGTCGAGCACCCCATGACGCTCGACTATGCCACCCTCGACACCCTGCGCACCCGAAATCCCGCTTGGCGGCTCTTGCGTTCGGACCATGCGCCGCTAGTGGCGAGTTTTCTCTACCGCGTATTCGTGGCGCCCAACGCGCGGGTGATGAGTGAGGCCGATCTGGCTGAAGCGTTAGAAGACGAGTTGTACGCCTTGCGTCTGCAGCTCGGCGAAGCCGCGTTTCCCAAGCCCGCGCTCGACTATCTGAACGACTGGGCGTCGCCGGATAAAGGCTGGCTGCGCAAGTTTTACAAGCCCGGCTCGGACGAACCGCAATTCGACCTCACGCCCGCGACCGAGAAAGCCATCGCCTGGCTGACACAGCTTTCGGAACGGCAGTTCGTTGGCACCGAATCGCGCTTGCTCACACTGTTCGACCTACTCAAGCAAATGCGTGAGGGCAGCGAGGCCGACCCGGCCAAGCGCATCGCCGACCTGCACAAAAAACGTGATGAGATCGACGCCGAGATTGCGCGCGTGTTGGCGGGCGATATGCCGCTCTTGGACGACGCGGCGCTGAAGGATCGTTTTCAGCAGTTCATGCAGGGTGCGCGCGATTTGCTCACCGACTTTCGCGAAGTGGAGCACAACTTCCGCCAGTTGGACCGGCGCGTGCGCGAGCGCATTGCGCTGTGGGAGGGCAGCAAGGGGGCGCTGCTGGAGGAAATCATGGGTGAGCGCGATGCGATTGCCGATTCCGATCAGGGCAAAAGTTTCCGCGCGTTCTGGGAGTTTCTGCTCTCCAGCCGTCGCCAGGAGGAGTTGACCGAGTTGTTGGAACGAGTGCTTCAGCTCCCGGCGGTGATGGCTTTGCAGCCCGATCCCCGTACCCGCCGCGTGCATTATGATTGGATGGAGGCCGGCGAACACACCCAACGCACGGTGGCGGCCTTGTCGCAACAATTGCGCCGCTTTCTCGACGACCAGGCCTGGCTGGAAAACCGCCGCATCATGGATATTCTGCACGGCATCGAGAGCAAGGCCCTGGCGCTGCGGGAAGCGCCGCCGACAGGAACCGTGATGGAGATGGCCGATGCTTGCGCTACTATCGAACTAGCGATGGAACGGCCCTTATTTACGCCACCGGTGAAACCGGTCATTACCAACCTGGTACTGATGGCGGGGGACGAGGACATCGATCCTTCGGCGTTGTTCGATCAGGTGGTGGTGGACAAGACCAGGCTTACCCGGCACATCCGCCATGCCTTGCAGGACAGGGCGCAGATTAGTTTGCGCGAACTGGTGGCCTTGCAGCCCCTGCAGCAGGGCTTGGCGGAGCTAGTGACCTACCTCCAGCTGGGCTGCGATGCCTTCAACATTGTGGTGGATGAGGACACGCCGGAAGCCATACACTGGCAGGCAGAAGATGATCGCGGCGAAGTCGTGAGTCGCACGGCCCGCCTACCGCGCGTGATTTTCATGCGCTGATCCAAGAACGAGTCCGGGAATTCGATAGGAATGGAAGAAGATTTCGCTAACGCAATGACCGCACCTGTAGCCGCACCCGAGCCGGATTTATCGTCTTTGCTGATCGGGCTGCTCAAGGGGGTGCAGTACCGGGAGCAGGACGAGCGCCAGTGGGCGGCATTGCTGAACCTGCAGGCCCGCGTGCGGCATTATGTGGCGGTACTCAATCTCGAACTGGTACTCGATGAAGCGGAAGGATATGCCTTCCTGAAAAGCCGCCCCGAGCCTGCAGAGGATGATCCCACGCCGCGCTTACCGCGCCTGATTGCGCGCCGCCCCTTGTCGTTTTCGGTGAGTCTGTTGCTGGCCTTGCTGCGCAAAAAATTGGCCGAATTCGATGCCGTTGGCGGCGACACCCGTCTGGTGCTGTCGCGTGATGAGATCGTCGAGTTGGTACGGGTCTTTCTGCCGGACGGGCCCAATGAGGCCAAACTGATAGACCAGATCGAAAGCACCATCAACAAGGTAGTGGATCTGGGCTTTCTGCACAAACTCAAGCCCGCGAGTGGTGGCTTGGCGGGGCAGGCCCATTTCGAGGTTCGGCGCATCCTAAAGGCTTTTGTCGACGCGCAATGGCTGGCCGAGTTCGATGCCCGCTTGGCAGCCTATCAATCCGCCTTGTCTGGCGGGGCGTCGGGCAAGGAGACGCGTGATGAGTGAGGCGCAGTCCCTGGGGTTGGATTTCGTGGCGGACGACGCTTTATCGGGTTTCCGCCTCGCGCGGCTGGAGGTTTTCAACTGGGGCACCTTCGACGGCCGAGTCTGGACGCTGCAACTGAACGGCAAAAATGGGCTGCTTACTGGCGACATCGGTTCCGGCAAGTCCACGCTGGTGGATGCCATCACCACGCTGCTGGTGCCAGCCCATCGCATCGCCTACAACAAGGCCGCCGGCGCGGACAGCCGGGAGCGAACCTTGCGTTCGTACGTGTTGGGGCACTACAAATCCGAACGCAATGAGGTCACCGGGGCGGCCAAACCGGTGTCTCTGCGCGACCATAACAGTTATTCCGTCATTCTGGGCGTGTTTCACAACGCCGGTTACGACCAGACGGTGAGCCTCGCACAAATGTTCTGGATGAAGGAGGCGCAAGGGCAGCCGGCCCGGCTCTATGTCGGGGCCGAGCGTGCAATGTCGATTGCCGAGGACTTCGCCAACTTCGGCAGCGACATCGCTGTCCTACGCAAGCGGCTGCGCGAGACCGGCGCCGACCTCTTTGACAGCTTTCCGCCCTATGCCGCGTGGTTTCGGCGCCGCCTCGGCATCGACAACGATCAGGCACTGGAACTCTTTCACCAGACGGTATCGATGAAGTCGGTGGGCAACCTGACCGACTTCGTGCGCAATCATATGCTGGAGCCATTCGAGGTGGCACCGCGCATCCAGGCACTGATCGGTCACTTCGACGATCTCAACCGCGCCCATCAGGCCGTGCTCAAAGCCCAGCAACAGGTGGAGCTGCTGACGCCGTTGGTGGCCGACTGCAAGCGGCATGGCGAACTGGTGCACGATGTGAATCATCTGCGGCAATGCCGCGACGGACTACGTGCGCACTTTGCGGGCCTCAAATTGGGATTGCTGGACAAACGTCTGGGTCTGCTCGACGAAGAATGGAATAAAGTCGATGGCCAGGTGCGGCGCCTGGAAGGTACGCGCGAAGAGCAAGTCCGGCAGGTAGATGAGCTGAAACAGGCCATCAACGCCAACGGCGGCGACCGTCTGGAGCGTCTCGCCGCCGAGATCCGTAAGCAAGAGCAACTACGCGATGCACGCAAGGCCAAGTATGAGCGTTACCAAGAACTGGTCGCCATTTTGGGTGAGTCGGCGCCCCGTGAGGAGGTCACCTTCGCCGCGCAGCGGGCACAATGCAAGGCGTGGCGGGAAGAAGTCCAAAACCGCGATGCCGATCTCCAGAACACGCTGACTGAGCATGGCGTGAGCTTGCGCCAGGGCAAGCTCGAGCACGAACGATTGACGGCCGAAATCGACAGTCTCAAACGCCGGCGCAGCAACATCGACGACCAACAGATTCAGATACGCGCCGTCTTGTGTGCCGCGCTGGGCCTGGATGTGGATGACATGCCGTTTGCAGGCGAGTTGATCCAGGTACGCGAGGATGAGCGCGACTGGGAAGGCGCGGCCGAAAGGTTGCTGCGTGGCTTCGGTCTGGCCCTACTGGTGCCGGATGCCCACTACAAGGCCGTGGCCGAGTGGGTGGATAGCAGCCATTTGCGCGGCCGCTTGGTCTATTTCCACGTTCGCCCCCGCAAAACCTCCGATTTACCGGAACTGCACCCTGACTCACTGGTGAGGAAACTCGCCATCAAGCCCGATTCGCCCTACTACGACTGGCTAGAGCGCGAGCTCGCCCATCGTTTCGACGTGGCCTGTTGCGCCACGCAGGAACAGTTTCGCCGCGAAACGCGGGCCATCACCCGCGCCGGCCAGATCAAAGACCCGACTGGCCGACACGAGAAGGACGACCGCCATCGTATCGATGACCGCAGCCGCTACGTGCTCGGCTGGAGCAACAGCGCCAAGATTGCCGCGCTGGAAGCCAAGCGTCGCCAGCTCGAAAGCCATCTCGGCGAGGTGGGGAGCCAAATTGCCAAGATTAATGGCGAGCGTAAGGGGCTACAGATCAGACTCGATGCACTGACCCGCCTGGAGGAGTTCACGAGCTTCGAAGAAATCGATTGGGCTCGGGTGGCGACGGCAATCGCCGCTCTTGAAGACGAGCGCCAGAAGCTTGCGCAGGCATCGGATATCCTCAAACAACTGAATGAACGCCTACGGGAACTGCAGCAGGCGCTTAAAGGCACCGAAGAAGAGTTGCAATCCATGCGCGACCGACGCGCCAAAGTGGAGCAGCGTCGCGCGGATGCCCAGGAACTACGCGAGCAGACGGCTTTGCTGGTGCAGGAAGCATCTGTCGATGCGACGCTGTCGGACACCTTGGAGGCTATGCGGGCCGAAGCCCTGGGTGAGCACCAATTGACCGTCGAATCCTGCGACAACCGTGAGCAGGATGTACGCAACTGGCTGCAAGCGCGGATCGATGCCGAGGACCGGAAACTCCGACATCTGACAGAAAAAATTATCAAGGCGATGGCCTCATTCAAGGAAACCTTCAAACTCGAAACGGCCGACATGGATGCCAGCCTGGAATCCGCCTTCGAATACGAGAATCTCTTGGCCCAGCTCAATAGCGATGATCTGCCACGTTTCGTGGCACGCTTCAAGGAATTGTATGCGTCCACCACCTTTGGCACTGTGGTAGATGTTGGAGGAGGAAGGATAGCGGTGGTTTCTGTCCGAGTCGATGGTGTGGCCGTTCGGCGTTG
>NZ_JAVRKK010000032.1:0-20865 GCF_031962545.1 Candidatus Igneacidithiobacillus taiwanensis | reverse complement strand
CGAAAGCGATGTCCACGCTCTCCAGGGTGGGATCGTTCAGGTAGGCCGCCACCCCGCGCAGGGTCTTGTCCGGCATGGCGTAGAGCACATGCAGGATGACTCCGGTTAGAAGGGATAATGCGCATCGGTGCCAATGATCTTCCGGCACAGCAAATGGTGGTCTGCGGTCAAAGCCAGGGGCATATTCGTAATCTCGACTAAGGATTAGCCTTGCGATATTCATGGCATCTTTCACGTCGAAGGGTGTGCCCACGCGCACGGCATCCAGGGGATTGAAGCAACAGCCCTCACTGGGATAGGTGCCGTCTTCGTTTATCGATCCCGGGGAAAACTTGAGGATGTAGTTCCTTTTACTTCTGCGATAGCCGGCCGTAGCCAAAAAATGCACCCCATTGATGTCCTGGATAACGATGGAATCCTTCCAGGTATCCAGCAGAATAGGCAGTGTTATTTGGTACTTTCGGTCGCTCTTGGAAAGATCCAGAAATTCAATATGTCGGCTCATAAAGACCTCTCTTCTTCTGTCAGCAACCGATCCACCAGCGCCGACACGCTCCACTGCGAGCCCCTGAATCGCTGCAGGCGTTCCAGAACGTCCGCAGGCAAGGAGACGGAGAGTGGCCGCAGGCCCCGTCCCGGTTGGTGCCTATCTCTTGGTTGCGCGATGTTCGCCAGTTCCTCATCGGTCATGGCCCGCACCTT
This sequence comes from Candidatus Igneacidithiobacillus taiwanensis, assembly GCF_031962545.1. Taxonomy (NCBI): domain Bacteria; kingdom Pseudomonadati; phylum Pseudomonadota; class Acidithiobacillia; order Acidithiobacillales; family Acidithiobacillaceae; genus Igneacidithiobacillus; species Candidatus Igneacidithiobacillus taiwanensis. The sequence goes on along the minus strand of NZ_JAVRKK010000032.1, from coordinate 20,163 downwards.
GCGGGTCACGATTTCCGACCGCGTTTTCGGGGGAATCCCCGCGTCCGCGTGTTCACTGCGAATGATGATGTTCGCTTGCATGCCTTTATCCGTAAGGGTTCGGCTTGGGCGCGACCGCCGGGTTTACTGTGCCCGGTCCTGTCTGCATGGCCGGGTTGTACGGCCCCGGGAATACCAGGTCTTTGGTGGCGACCACGTTGAACGGGTAACCGGGTTTGACCGTGATGGTGGGGGCGATGTCGATGTACTTCTGCAGCAACTCCGCCTCGGCCTGCCCGAAGGTCTGTGACAGGCTCTGCTCACTGTCCTGCAGGGCCTGATTGCCGGTGACCCCCGTGGTATTGCTGGAGGTGCTGGTTGGGCTCGCTATGGCCATCCCGGCATCGACGATGGACATCAGCAGGGCGTTTTTGAAGATGAGCCAGTTGTGGTCGTTCACTTCCCCGGCAAAGCCTGCATAGCCCTTGCCGCCGCTGGCACCGAACCCGGGCAGGTTGATGTACGTGCCGTTCGGAAACTCGATGCGGGTCCAGGCTACCATCAGGCGGTTGACCCCCAGGGTAGTCGCCGTGTTGTACGTCCCAACCAGCTTGGCTCCGGCGGGGATCAGGAGGGTGGCGCCATTCACGCTCGAATAGACATTCCGGCTGACGACCGCCGTGATCTCGCCCGGTAGGTAGCTCTTGATCCCCGTTTCCAGCACGGCCGGAATGACGGACCCCTGCAGCACTTCATAGGGACTGATTTCTCTGGAAACGAGGGTGGTAGACGTGTCGTGTACCGGCTTTTTGTGCTTCTTTCCCTGTTGCGCAGCCTTGTCTGCGGCCAGCAAGGCATTCTGGGCGGCCTCGCTGGGCGTCACCGCCGTTTGCGTGGCCTGCAGGGTAGCGGCGGAGGTGTTTTGCTTCCATGTCAGGGCGGAGGATCCACCGCTGGCCCCCGTGCCAAGGCTTGCTTGGAATGCGGCATCCTGTGCAGCCCAAGGGTTTTTTTGCGGGACACCTCCTGGCGGCGCGGACTGCGCGGGCGCCGGACTTTGGGTCATGGCAGCGGGATGGGTACCCCCACCATTCGTGTTTGGCGCTAATGGCTTATGGTTTTTGTGCTTGGGAGTTGCCGGCGGCACTATGCTGGACGCGGTTGCCGGCTTGACCGAAGTGGTTGCCTTGGCCGTGTGGTGATCAAAGGGATCGTGGTTTTGAAAGTACAAATAGCCGCCATAGGAAGCCACCCCAAGGACTCCCATGGCGATGTAGAGGGGCCGCCGGCTGATCCGTGTCGCCAGTTGGTCGCCGCTGGGCTTCTTGTTGATGCCGGCATTTCCGGTCGTCGGATTGAAGTTCGGCCCGGAGGCTGAATTGCCGCTCGCCTTCCCGGCTTTTTTGGCGACGTTGCGGTTGCGGGCGTCCATGAGGAACTGAAAGGGATTCACTGGTTACCCTCCTTGTTGCCACCACGGGTCAGGCGAATCTGCATGATCTGTTTGCCTGGACCTTGCTGCAGAAGGTCCAGACGCCAAGGGGCGGCATCCACGATCAGCGTCTTGCCGCCTGCGGTCAGCCGGCTGGGTGCGTACCAGGAGTTTCCCTGCCGATCTTTAGGTAAAATCAACGGCGCTACCTGCAATGCCTTGGAAAAATGCACAAAGGTTTGTGTCTTGGTGCTGGCCACGGTGAGTGGCATCATCTGCGAGCAGTCGCCAATGACGCATTGCTGCTGCCAGTTGACGGAGAGATGGGATGCCACGATCTTTGGCCCTTTTCCTCGGGAAGCGGGACCTTCGGCCGGCGAGCCGCCGACCACGGTCCTCGCCCCTGGCCCAACGGGTGTCAGGGGGATTGCCGCTGACTGGGGAGCGAGGTCCCGGTAGAAAGAGAGCTGGGGGGTGTAGCGTTCTTTGCCGGAGACCAGTCCCACGGTGTAGGTCAACAACTGCCCTTGCGGACCGGTAGCAAAGATTTGCAGGTTGCTCTGGATGCCGACAAAGCGGGGAGATACCGCGACGATGGCGTGATGACCGGCAACGGTGGTCTTCACGATCCATTGTGCTCCGGGTGCGCCCAGCATCCCGCTGGGCACGGCTCCCTTGTTCAGCACAATGACCGAGAAGTTATCTGGGCTGGTTTGCAGGATGGGGGTCGTCAGTCCGAGTGGATAAATGACTGCACCATCCCCCCAGGCCAGCACCGGCAGCTTTCCGATCCGCCCAGACCGCCAGGCATTCCACAGAGACTGCTCTTCTGTGATCAGGGGCAAGCCGCCTTGGCCAATCAGCGTGTGGCTATCCGCCGCGATTCTCCAGGCTTGCGCCGTGTTCAGCGCTTGACCTTCCGCTGATCCGACCCCTGGCGTATGGAGAGAGGGCGCAGCCACAGAAATCGCCGGAATGGCGGCAGATAGCATCAGGGTTTTCAGCGTGTGCATCAGGATTCTCCTCGTTCGATGGTGACGACTTCGTGCCCCAGGCGCAGCTTGATCTTGTCGGGCACGGAATCCAGGGCGATCAGGTGGCCCCGGATCTGGGTGTCCATGCCAATTTCCTTGCCCGTCCGGTTAAACGCCTGGACGATAGGGAACCCCCCATGACTGGCGAGGCCGGCGGGCATCTGGAGGAAGGTGTGGGTGCCGTCATCGTAGACGCGCAAAGGGCGGATGGCCCCGCAGTCAGAAGCACCGAACCAGCCGCCACCGCCGCAGCGGATGGTCCAGTTCGTATGGATGGCACCGACAGGAACGAGCGGCAGGGGGAGTACCGGCGCATTTTTCGGGAGGGCCTTTCCCGCCGGTTTCCGGGGGGGCATCAGGCCGGCGATCTCCGTAGGATTCCAGCGCCGTTGATCCCCGTTGGTATCGGCAATCTCCAGGACCGGCACATAGCGGTTCTTGTCGGACACGATGCGTACCTGATAGTTGACGGCCTTTCCTGCCTTGGTGGTGGCCGCCACGATGATATTCTGGTGAAGACCGGCGAACTTCGGGGACAGAAAGACTTCCGGCTGTTTGCCGACCATGGCTTGATTCACCTGCCATTCGGCGGGACTGACACCGACGGTCGTAACCGGCTTGGTGCCTACGGGCAGGGCGATGACACAGGTATGCAGGGGAGAGCAAACCAGTACCGGGCGACCACCGACACTGGTGACGGCCCCGTCTGCGCCCCCGATGACTGGCGGGGTCACATCTGCTTGCCGCGACGCCGCCAGTGCCTGCTTTGCGAGGGCATCTGTCGCGGGGCTTTCTTTGCCCTCCGGCGGGGTTGCAATGGACTGTTGCCAGACCTTGTGAGCATTCTGACGCGCCCGGGCGATAGAGGAGAGACGGATGGACGGGACCACGAAGGATGGACTTTTGGTTTGTGCGGAACGGGTGGAAGCCGTCGCGGCCGTGCTCGCGGTGGACTGGGAGGAGGTGGTCTTGCCCTTGGCAGGAAAGGCGGGGTAGCCGGCAACCGAAGGCAAGCCGGGTTCGACAACGCCCGCGTCCACCGGTAGCGGCATGATCAGGGGCTGGGCCAGGATCAGTGTGGCAAGCAGGATTCGTTGGGTACGCATGTCAGGCCCCCCTCACAACTGCTTGCTGAAGGCAAAATGGGTGATGTAGATCCCAAAGGGATTTCCTTTCAGGACTTCCGGGTTATTGCTGGGCGGCACAGTGGCGTAGCTGATGGTGGCCTGCCACGGCTGGGCGCCGTCCAGGTTGCCATGCGGGCCGTATTTCTTGACCAGGAAGTCGATGATATAGGCTCCGCCCTTGGCGGTGAGATTTCCCATGGGTTCCGCCGTCTGAATGGTGACGGTTTGGCCCTGGGTCTTGTTGCTGTAGGCAGAGTAGGGCTGGTGACGGCTGTAGAAGGCATCCAGCGATGATTTTTCCCTGGAGTCGATGAAGTTGTACGACTCGTCGATGAAATGCTTTTGGACATGCACGTCGGGGCTGCGGGTAAAGGCAAGCCAGACGAATCGGGAAAGCACATGATTGACAACCGGCTGGGCAAACGCCCCGGCCCTGACGGCCTGTGCCAACTCCACCGTCTGCCCGAGCTTGTCCACCTGGACAACATAGGGCACCACATGCACCCGATCCGCTTCATAAACGATGCCCGCAGCGAACAAGACCGATGCAGCCAGAGACAGCATGGCGGCCAGGCGCCAGTTTTTAGCTTGTGCGCGATCTGATCCGGCACGTTCGTTCCACAATTGGCGTGCCGCCAGATAATCATGAACTTCGTCTGACATAAAAAACCCTCACAGGTGGATCCTCTGTGAGGGTATAGATCAGGGGAGATGGGGATAAATCAGGGAGGGTCGAGTAAGGGCTATCGCTCTTCGGCTATTACTTGGTGAATTATGCTAAGTCCCTGCAAACACCGATTCTATCAGTTACAGGCCCACCCGTTCCCGCAACTCTTCTACTACATCTTGCAGGAACAGCCGGACTCGCCGCGTGCGAGGTGAGACAGCGAGACGCCACACCCCCCAGATGATCCCCGCGCCCAAGGCCAAGTAGACGAATGGCCCAAGGACTTCAACAAGAACCAGTAACACAGCGAAGAATGCTACAACATATGCCCATCCAGCTAGTAGGCCGATTTCTCCATGCGACAATGGGTTACCGGAAGCATGATTTGAGCTTGCCCAAGTTGAGGGGGAGGTTCTTTTTCTTTCATGTTCCCGGACAATGCCTAGAGTGTCGACATAATGGGTATCACGTCTAACTCCCAAATCATCAATATAAGGGTCTGACATAGCGAGCAATCTCCGATGTGTTTCGATAGCTTGTTTGTGGTATAGCTCTCCGGTTTAGCCCTTGTCAAGGGCCCCACTTCCTCCTTCTTTTTGTTGCTCATAGTGGTGCCGCTAGTCAAAGTCGTTCATGTGTTCTGTGGATATACCTTGGCCTTTAACATGCCCACCTTCTTGCTGCCCCATCCGACTGATTGCTTCATGAATAGTTTTCCCAGCTTGCTTTGGAGAAATACCTTTCTTCGGTCCAGACGTATTCCTCGCAATCTGCTCCAGTATCCGCTGCATACTCTGCATGTCGGGTGCAGGCGCACCGTGGGCGTCGCTTACGGGCGGTAAAGGCGCGGAGGCTCCCGCATCGGATGGGGCCGAGCTATCCTCAGTAGCCGCACCGTCACCGCCTGATCCTGCGCCTTCGGACGTTGGGGTAGTAGCGTCGCCCGATTCGTTGCCACTGGCGGCGCCTCCTGTAGTACTGGGTCCGCCGGCTGTTTCAGTAGAAGCGGCAGGGGCGCTTGCGGCTCCATTGTTGCTGGCCGCACCGCTCGATGCGGGGGCAGAGGATGCGTTATTACTCGCCGCCGTAGTCGTTGAAGTAGGCCCACCAGCGGCACCATTGCTACCGGACGCCGTGGTACTCGCAGCTTTCTGGCCGCTTTGTGCCTGTCCTTGTCCGGCTGTCTGACTAGCCCTTGGGGACGCCGGGGCTGTGTCACTGCCGCCCGTGGGGGCCGGACTAGCGGAACTGATGGCAGCCGACTCCGTTGCCAGGGCGGCGCCCTCGGTGGCCAAGGCCGCAGCGTCACCGCCTGATTCGGCACCTTCGGATGCTGGGGAAGAGGATGCCGCGCTTCCTGCCTCAGTAGAAGCGGCAGGGGCGTTGGCGGCTCCACTGTTGCTGGCCGTACCGCCCGATGCGGGGGCAGAGGATGCGTTGTTGCCAGGCGTCGTATTACCCGCAGCAGCTTTCTGGCTGCTTTGTGCCTTCCCTTGTCCGGCTGTCTGACCGGCTCCTTGAGACGCTACGGATGGGGACAGTGTACCGCCGCCCGTGGGGGCCGGACTGCCGGAACCGGTCAGACTACCGGCATTGCCGGGGAAGGGCACCCCGGATGCCGCGCCTTCTGCTCCGCCGGTACCTGCTCCAGTGGCAGGGCCCATGCTTCCATTCGCAGCGCTACCTGCCGCTTCAGCGAGTTTGCTGGCGGCCATGGCGGCACCGCCGGCCGCTAGTGCCGCTCCGCCCGTAGCCACTGCGGCCACCCCTGCAGCGCCCGCAGCCAGGGCCTTGCCGCCCTCACCACCAAAGGAAGACTGACCATTCAGCAGGGTTTGGGCAATGGATGTGGCTTTCTTGGGCAGAATGGCAATGATGACCCCGAGCATGGCCGCTTCAAAGGCCATCTCGTATGGATTGGCGATGGTCATGATGGTTTGCAGCTCAGGAATGAGCGCTGTGACGACAAGGTACGATACGGCCGCAATGACAAACAGCCGGACGCCAACACTGATACCATAGTCCATGTAGCTGCCGACATATTTGCTGGTGTAGCGCAGTCCACCCCCTGCCAGCACGACCAGGCCAAGAACCATAACCAGATAACTCTCCAGCGTCACCATCAGGAAATCCAGGGCCAGCATGAAGACACCGCCGCCGGCGATGATCGCAATCGGTAAAGCAATGATCGTTTCCAGCAAAATGGCCATAATGGCTTTGAGATTGGGGCCGATCCACGTACCTTTGCTCGACGCCTTCCCAAATTGCGTCTCCGCGACATCAACCGCACCGGCGATGTTATTGGCTTTTAGGTCACTGTTGAATGTTTGCCGTGCGGACTGATTGTTGGAATAGGCTACCGCCGGAGTGAACAACACACCAACCGCCGTATCCAACGCCTCGTCCGCGATGGTGGAAGGCGTCGCGGGGGGAGCACCAACCGCTGTGGCCCCATTCTCCAGTCCATTGATGATGGACGGCATAAAGCCAATTCCGCCCACGGCATTGTTGATGAGCCACAAAAAAAATCCGAGCGTGATGGTCTTTTTGATGATCCCAGAGAAGAGATCTTCATGCCCCCGCTTTTTCAGGACATGATTCATGAAGAGAATGGCGACCTCTACGGCGGCGAGAGCAAAAAACAGAGATTCTGTAGCGGTTTGCATCTTCCCTGCCCAGGCGAAGATGCTGGTGTGTAGATGCGTTTCCGTGGAGTTTAGTATGTCTGTATTCGCCCATGCTGCCACCGGGAGTAGCATCAAGGCCCCCGATAGGGCCAGTCGCGCCATGCTCTTTTTCATCACAAAAGCTCCAATCAGGGCAGAATAGAATTAGTGGCACCGCCGAACATCGAACTGACCGACGCGGCGGCATCGGCATTGTCTGCCGCCTTTTTCTCCTTGTCATAGGCAATTACCGCCCGGTTGGCGTTTTCCGTGATTTGCGCGAGTTGCTGAACCGCCTTGGTCGTCACATTGGCTGCAGCGACCGCAGCACCCGCAATTGCCGCCCTTCCCGTGGCTGTTGCCGCCTGATGCTGGATGGTCGCCATCGACTGGTCTTCCGTTGCAAACTCCTGGTCCGACAGATGGTAGGATTGCAGGGTGTCTTCCATCACGGCATTGGTAGAGGCATTCCAGTTGGAGTAATTCTGGGACAGATTGGTAATAGATGCCCCCGCGCCTTGGTACTCCTGCGCCAGTTGCGACCCAATGTTCTGGCCCGCATAGCCCAGGGCCTGCGCCTGGCTGTAGAGGCCTTCCAGTTTCTGGATGGAACCTACCAGCGGATTCCAGATGGAATCAAAAGTAGCCTGCGGCAACGCCAGCGTGTTTTGCACCATGTTTTCATATCGCTGGACCATATTGGCGTACTGCTCGATCTGATTACTGACCTCTTCCACCTGCTTTCCCAGAGACTGCACTGCCGTCACTTCCTGGGTGATCTGCTCGGGGAAGGTAGCACCACCCGTTACGGCACCACCGGCAAACGCATTGCCGGATACCAAGGCCAGCATGGCCCCAACAATAGACAAACTCACCTTGCTTTTCATGGCTCTCCTCCTCAATTTGAGGCCAACGTTTGGGTCAATTGATCAGCGGTCTGCGCGAAAGACTGCATGGCCCCCGTCACCGGAGCCATGTACCTGGCCACCTGCGGCAGGTCGTACCCCAGCGCCTGTACCAGTTGCACACGCGCCTGATAGTCCGCTGCGTAGTACGGATCAAAGATCGTCGGGGCCGTCCAAGTGGAACCGCTGGACACGGACGGAACGACCTGCGCTAAATCCGGCTCTTCCTGCTCCCCCATCTGTACCGCTGAAAGAGTGGTGGCATCGGATTCTTCCGGAATGCTTGCCGTGCCGGTTGGGCATACATCCACCAGGCGGGGGAATTCGTCGTTCACCGGGATCTGATCCATGTACCAGCCAATGGGCGCACCGTCCGATGGCCCCGCGTTCCATTGCACGGCGGCCAGATTCGGATAGTCCCCGATTGCTGCTGTCCAGTTGGAGATCGGTAAGGAATGCAGGTTGGGGCTTGGCCCCGTGGCGGCGGCGACCTGGTTCCCGACCGTGGATAGCATGCCATTGAGCGCATTTGCCGCCGCGATCTCCTGATTCACCTGCGTCTGCACGGTGGAGAAGTTGGGATTTTGGGCCTGCGCGTCCTGCTGAACTTCCGCATCCAACAAGTTTCCGGCGTCCTGTGCCCAGGCCGTGGCGATTGCCTGCATGGCGTAGGCTTGTGCTTCGGCGTCTCCGGCGATATTCATGGCGCCCGTGACCAACTGCGGGATCTCGTTGTCCCAATAAGCGTTGTGGCACTGCTCCTGATAGCCCATGCGATTGCGTACCACGGGGCCGATACCGGCCTGCGCCGCATAGGCGGACAGACCCCCATACGCCTGCGCCGCCTGCTGGATTTGCGGCCAGTTCTGGGCTACCGCCTGAATTTCCGCATTGGCCTGTTGCAAGGCTTGCAGATCCTGCGCCACGGTCCCGGCAAAGGCCGCAGATCCGCCCCCCAGAACTCCCCCCAGGCACGCAATAACGACCACTGCCATCTTTCGTTTCTTCATGGTTCACCCCCTGCGCCCGTGAGGGCGCCATACTGTCTTGTCGGTATAGATCAGAGCATTTGCTCCAGCGCCTGCGCCCAGTCCTGCCGATGGGCAGGCATTCGCTCGCGCAACCAGGCTGCCGGCCATTTCTGGCCATGCGTGGCCTTGAGTTCCGCTACCCGCTTCACTTCCCGGGGATCGCTCACACCACAGAACGCCAGGGTCACGGGACCCATGCAAAACTGGATCCGCCGCTGGCCCTCGGTCGTGAACAGGTAGTAGTCCTGCTTGGGCGTGCTTTGTGCCAACAGTTCGATCTGCCGGTCATTCAATCCCATATCGACATAGAGGGGCCGCAACTGCTGTCCACCGGCCTGTGCATTCGGCAGGAAAATCTTTGTCGGGCAAGATTCCTGCAGTACCGGCAACAACGGATTCCCCTTGAGATCGGCCAGCGACTGGGTGGCGAAGACCACCACCGCATTCTTTTTCCGCAGCTCCTTCAACCACCCGCGCAGCTTTGCCAAAAACAGCTCGTCATCCAGGAAGGTCCAGGCTTCGTCCAGCAAGATCAAGGTGGGCTTGCCGTCCAGCATCTGCTCGATGCGATGGAAGAGGTACAACAACACCGGGACCGTGGTTCGCTTCATGGTCGGGCTACCGTTCATGAGATGGGACATCTCAAAGGTCAGCATGGCGACGTCCTCCGCCTGCAGGCCATCCCGCTCGGCATCGAGGAGGCTGCCCGTCTGACCGGATAGCGTGTAGAACGCCAGAGCATCTTTCAGCTTCTGGTTCTGGATGGTCTGTACCAAGTGGGTCAGCGACCGCCCAGACTCTCGCGCCAAGGCGTTGATGGCATCCCGGATCACTCCCCGCTCTACCGACGTGACACTGATCCCTTGCAGGGTCACCAAACCTTCTATCCAGTCCGCCGCAAAAGCGGCTTGGGCGGGATCGTCCACCTGCTGCAAAGGCGCAAAGCTCAAATCCGAGAGTGGCCCGTTCAAATCATAGTGCTGGCCGTAGAGGGCTTCGGTCATCGTGTAGAGGGACATGCCCTTATCAAAGGCGATAACACGGGCATCCTGGTAGCGCTGCCATTGCGCTGCCAACAGGGCCAGCAGTGTGGACTTGCCGCCCCCCGTCATGCCCGCAATGAAGGTGTGACCGAGATCTCCCACATGCAGATTCAACCGGAACGGCGTGTTGCCCGTCGTTGCGGCATACAGGAGGGGAGGGGCTTTTCGGCCATCCGCCATCTTCATCAATGGGCTCGGGCACCGTTCGGAGCCCGCCCAGATTTCCGTCTTGGGCGCGAAGTCCGCAAAGTTCAGGCTGTGCAGGATAGGCCGCCGGATGTTCTCGTACAGATGCCCCGGCAGGCTGCCCAGCAGGGCCTCCACCGTGTTCACCGTTTCCAGGTAGGCCACATAGCCGGCGTTGTCAAAGAAGCTCTTGACGGCTTTCACCCGTTCCGTGAGGAGCTTTTCATTCTCGCTGCGCAAGACTACGGCAAGGGCAAAGAATCCAAACTTCACGGCCCCCTCACGGGCTTCGTTGATCGCCTGCTTGGCATCCAGGGCGAGGTTCGTTACATGGTCGTCCGCAGAGAGTTCGCCTGCCGCCTCACCGGACAGCTTCTCGCCCAGTTGGGCCTTCAGGCTCTGGCGGCTGCCAAACCATTTGTCCCGGATTTTGCCCATGTCATGCACGGCATCGGCCTGATCCAACGGCAAGAAGCGCAAGGTGTAGCGTAACGGGAAGGGGAGGGCGTGCAGGTGCTCCAGCATTTCCGGGTAGGAGACGTTGGGATAACCGATTGCCGTCACCACCCGGATCTCCTCGCCGTCGATGGCGGGCTCCAGGCCACCGACAAAATCATGGTGACCGACCAGCACGTCCAGATACGCGGGAATGCGCGGCGCATTGATGGGATGTTTCGCGCCCGTCAAGCACTCATGAATATGGGTCAGCAGACCGTCTGCATCCAGGGCGCGCACCCGGTAGCGGCTGCGAAACAGCCCGAGAATCACCTCCACCGGCTGGCGGAATCGGGCCAGCAGGTCCGCAAAGGCATCATCATGCAAGGCACCGTCGGATCGCCGGGCTTTCTTCTGTACCAGTGCCTGGCCTACGGCTACTTCAGCATCCACGGGGGTTCGCCAGGCGATGGTCATGTAGTAGCGGGTGACGAAATGATGCGATTCACCCCCATACTGCGCCCGACGTTCCATGTCGATGAGGGATGCTACCGACTGGCGGAAATGGTTGTCCGCTTCGGGGATGTAGCCATCGGCAGGTTCCCGGATAGCCGACACATGCACGCCCCAGTCCGTACCCAGACGCGAGAGCGCATTGTTCCATAGCGCGGAAAGGCTCTCCAGGTCCGTTGTGGAGAGGCTTTCGAGATCGGGGCCGTCATAACGAAAGCCAGCCAGAAACGAGCCATCTTTCTGCAGCGCTACCGCCATCTCGCCGGCGTCTGTGGTCCAACTGTCCACCAGGAAGGCAATGTTCAAGAGATCCGGCAGGCCCTGGGCCTTGTCTCGATATTGTTTGAGGTTTAACACGGTATTCTTTCCTCCCTTAGCTTCAATGCCAGTCCTTGGCAGAGATCATTCCCCTGGCCTGGCACACTAGCTCTTTGCTTGACCGGATCCGAGCAGCTTGGCAAAAACCTTCATGGCGCCGCCGGCTGCAATACTCTGGGTTTGTTCCTTGGGTGCCCGGTATCGGACAGGGGCATACGCAGATGCCCGGCCCGGATAAAATGCCTGCTGGCTCCAGTGCCGACGCACGACGCCCAGCGCCTGCGGGTCTTTTTTGGCGAGCGACCGCAAAAAGGTCTGTCCAATGGCACCGATCAAAAGGCCCGCAGGGACGTACCAGAGCGAAATCAGAATGGGTATAGACAAACAGACAAACCACAACAGAAAAGTCGCTTCCCGTTCCCCTCCCGCCACCAGCATGGGCCGGTTCAGGGAAGGGTGTAGCGGAAGGCGACGAGAGATTCCCGCCGCCATGGCTTACAGACCGACGACATGCAGCGCATGAGAGGCCACAAGGCCCATTACACCGACATGACCCATGGTGGCACCGCCGGTAATGCTGGTAGCGAGACTTTTGGCATTCGCCATGGCGATACCACCAATCGTGGCACCAAGGCCGATCATCATGGCCTTTTTGTGTTCGCCGCCACTCCACCAGGCCAAGCCCGTGGCGACCACACCGCCTGCAGCCACCAGTCCGCCCATGTCCTGCATGCCCGTCAGGACGGTATTCAACTGGCCGGTAATCGGAGAGAACACTCCCCCGGAGGTGGATGCAAACGCCAGGGTGGGGGAGAGCGCCAGTGCCACACCAGTGACCAACTTCTTGAGAGAACGACGCAGTTTCATGAAAATGCTCCTTTGCAAAGGTCCTGCGCTTGGGTATAGATCGGAAGGGGTTTGGTATACCCTATGAGGCTTGGAGACTCGCATCCTTTTCATTTCAATGGCTCTTGCTGATCTTCGGGGACGATCTGGTCTCCCGAACAAAACAAAAAATGGTGGTATCGTTCCCAATGGTCAGGCAGGCGCTGGTTTTCTTAATAATTTTCAAGTCTTGTCTTGCGGTGAGTGGCGATGGCATAGCCAGATTGACACGAAACAGATAGGCATATACAATAAGGCATATACATAGGAGACAATGCCGTGCCTACTCTAACGACGTCATCCCGACCCAAAGAGGCCAAGTTGTTTCGCAATAACCGTAGCCAGGCGGTGCGGATTCCTGCGGAGTTTGCGTTTCCGGGAGATCGTGTGTTGATCCATCGCGAAGGCAATAAACTCATCATCGAGCCAGTGACCAGACCAACGAACATCGTCGAACTGCTGGCCGAGTGGAGGAAAGAAGCGCCACTGGGGCCAGAAGATCAGTTCCCGGTCATTGACGACATACCCGCACAACCGGAAGACATATTTTGAGCGGATACCTGCTAGACACGAACATCATCAGCGATGTGATCCGTAACCCGGCAGGGACCGCCGCACGTCATATTGAGCAGGTCGGTCCGGAGAAGATTTTCACCAGCATCATCGTCGCATCTGAGCTGCGCTATGGCTGCGCAAAAAAGGGATCTCCCCAGCTGCTTGCCAAAGTGGAAGGGGTTCTTGCAACAATCCCGGTGCTGCCGCTGGATATTCCGGCGGATGCCAAATATGGCGGTATTCGCGCTGAGCTGGAAGCGGCAGGCCAGTCTATCGGCATGAACGATCTGCTGATTGCCACGCACGCCTATACGCTCAGCCTTACGCTAGTGACGGGCAACATGCACGAATTTGGTCGCATTCGGGGCCTCAAGGTAGAAAACTGGCTGGACGGCTAGTATCCTCGCAATAGCCGCCGCAATGCGACGGCTGCAATACGAGTATCGAGTTGCATTAAGAACAATCTCCTATCTTACTGAATCAGCTACGGAATTAGTTTAGTCTTTTGCTGATCTTCGGGGACGATCTGGTCTCCCGTACAAAACAAAGAATGGTGGTATCGTTCCCAATAGTCAGGCAGGCGCTGGTTTTCTTAATAATTTTCAAGTCTTGTCTTGCGGTGAGTGGCGAACGTTTGTCGATATACGGTTCTATCGGCATCGGTGGCAACTTGGGTGGCGAAACCATCACTACTGAATTATGGGAATCGAGGTCCGGCGCAGACGCATCGGATACTGCGCTATGAATGAAACCAAGTGCGGCGACGACGCCCAGAGCGATGATGGGCGGGAGTATTCTGTTCCAACGCCAACGGACTCTCGGTTCTGAATTCATGCGTAACATTTCACTTCCTCCATGGTTTTCACATCGAGCATTGCGGTAATCCGCCGTCCTGCCGGGTGGGTTTTGTCTCTAGCAATCTGGACCACCAGATCCACTGCTTCCTGAATCAGATGTACCTGTGAAGGTACGCCGGCCTCCTGGCAAAGCTGATCCAGGCGCAACAAAGCCGCCTGGGGATTATTGGCATGAAGTGTTGCAATCCCGCCGGGGTGGCCGGTGTTCCAGGCTTTCAACAAGGCGAGCGCCGCCTTGTCGCGAACCTCGCCCACCAGAATCCGGTCAGGCCGGTAGCGCAGGGTGAGCTTCAACAGGCGGGTCATGTCGATGCCGGCGTCATCGTCGGTCAGGAACTGGACCACATTGGGGGCGCTGCACTGCAACTCCCGAGTGTCTTCGATAATAACAATGCGTTGATCAGGCCCCGACTGGCCGGAAATCACATCGATGATAGCGTTGGACAAAGTGGTCTTACCGCTACCGGTTCCGCCACTTACCAGGATGTTCTTCCGACTGCTGACCGCCCCCACAATGGCATCATGCTGGGCCTCGCTCATGATGCCCGCCTCCACATACTGGGGCAGGGTGTACACCGACCGGGCCGGAAGGCGGATGGAAAAACTGGCGCCCTCGACCAGGGGTGGGATAGCCCCGGCAAAGCGGCTACGCAGAAACTCCAGGGGCATGGCGCCCTCGACCACGGGCTTTTCCCTGCTGACCGTAGTGCGCAAAAAGTCCGCCATCAGACCCAGAAAGGACTGCACACGGTGGTTATCGATCTGGCTATGCAACACCATCCCGCCACCCAACCGCTCGACGAAGACCTGGCCGTCCGGGTTTGCCATGATCTCCACCACTTTGGGGTCATCGAACAGGGCCACGATGTCCGGCCCCAAAATACGCTGCATCTGCTCGATGCGTCGCCCATGGGCCTGCAGTTCCTGTCGATCATGCGCGGTGATGTTCACTGGTTTTCTTCCGCCGTGAGAATGCGGGCCTGAATCAGGGTACCAATCTTCAGGAGGGCTTGCGGGCGATCCCTCTCAAATCCCGTATGGGCGACCTGCTGAATAAATCGCTCATACCGAGCCAGGGCAGACGCACGGACGGCCTCTTTTTCGTTCCCCGGTTCCGGCAGATGAATCAACATGACCTTGACGAAGGTATCCAGCATGGCCGCCAGGGTATCCAGCTCGGCCTGTACGGCTTCCATGTCACTGCGCACCGCCAGCATGCTGGATACGACCCGTCGCTCCATGCCGGCCAGCTCGTCAACATCGTTGCGCTCGGCGTCCATACCCCGCATGGCGTACTCTGACGCCAGAGCAGCCATGGACATGCGCCGGTTTGCGGCCATGATCCTGAGATGATCCGCATAGGTGCTTGTGAACTTCATTTTCACAACTACGGGCTGTGCCATGTCTTCCCCAGATTGCCTGTCTGGTTGGGTATAGATCAGGACATGCAGGGGATACGGGGAGCGGGAGAAGCAAAGGCCGGCCAAGCGTTGCAAACAACTTTCCACGCGATAGGTGCGGCTATCTCTTCAAATGGAATTACAGCCGTACCGCCTTGCCAGTTCCGACACTAACGCGGTCACTTTGCGAGGGGATGGTTCCATTACCGACTTGTCCTTTCTCGTAAGGAGGCACCAATGCAGGGCTGCCGCCAGGTCTTTATCAGTAGCCTTCTTTGGGGCGCGGATAGCCTCTGTAATCGCTAAAGCCTCCCGCGCCCGTTGTGCCCGTTTCCGTTCTGCCGCCGGTACCGCCATGGTGTATCCTCCGATCTCGTTCCTGATAGTTCGTGCTGTGATTTTCCTGAGATGGTATAGATCACAACCGGGTCAGCGTGACCGGGATCAGTGACGGACTACTCGATCTCTGTACCTCGCTGTTTCTTTGCCCGTTTCTTGACTCCAGCAGCTTCCTGCTCTTTTTTGGCTTGTTGTGCTGCTTTGGTTTTCTCTTTCTCCAGTCGCTCCCGCTCTTTCTCTTTGCGTCGTTCCAGAAGACGGCGGTGCCACTCCGCCGCAAAGCCGGTCGTTGGCGTTTCCCTGTCCTTGGGCGGGTGCCGGCTTTCGTGCGCCAGTTGGTCATCCAGGGCTTCCGTGGGCACCGGGATTTTCTTCCAGCCCTGATCCGGGATCTCCACACCGTAATCCTTGACCGCCACGCCGCGTTCCAGGCCGGTCAGCGCCACCAACATTCGGGGGGACAGCTTCTCCTCGCCTCTGGCTTTCTCCATGGATGTCGTCTGATACACGATATGGATCCGGTTATCGACGCCCTCGATCAGGAGATAGCTGCGCTCATACTGCTCATCGAGGCCCGTGCCCAGCATTCGCCCCACTAGCCGGTCACCGGGCTTGATCCGGGTGACCTGGGGCAGGCATCGGGGCTCGGTCATCAGCGCACGGGCCTCGGCGACCATCCTGGTGCGGCTTTGCAGCACCTGCATTTCTTTCAGGGCCTTGTCCCAGCCTGGCTCCAGACGCCACAGGTTGGGACCGATCTTGTCTGCTACCCCCATCAGCGTCAGATTCTCCAGGCGGGCCAACCGGATCCGGCGACCCTCCCGTTCGCGGTCCTTGAGCAGGGGAGGAGGGGTCTCCTCCACCAATCCATACCCCTGGGGGGCAGGGGTCACTTTTTCAAGGATTTCTCGGTCGATACCCGTAAAGCGGCGCTGATCGATCTCCCGTTCCCGTGCCGCCTGAATCTCTCTTTCGGTGCGATACCCCAAGCTCTCTGTCAGGATTTCCTGAGCCGCCTCGCGCATTCCCCGCCGGATCATATCCGGAGCAAGCTCCAACTTGCCCTTACCGCGAATCAGCAAATGCACATGGGGATGGCTGGTGTTGTGATGGTCGATGGCCACCCATTCATACTCCCTGCCCATCTGATGCTGTATCCGGGCGTTGAATTTCCGGGTCAGGTCCCGCAGGGCCTCAGCGGGCAACGGGTCCTCCGGGGAGAGCGTTACCTTGAACAGATGCGGGTCGTTGGCTTCTTGCCAATCGTTCGTCAACCGGGCCAGGGGGACAGCATCCGCCTTGGCGTCAAAGCCAACCCCCTTGTCCTGCTCCTGCTGTGCCCCCTCTCGGCTGAGATAATGGCCGTGGGCCTGCCATTGTCCAGGCTTTTTGTTGCGCACATAGACGACCTTGACCAGGCAGCGTCGCCCGGCTTGCCGCAGGGGCGGGCCTTTGGAAGTAGGCGCATGGTAGTAATTGCTCCCCACTGGAGGGAGTAGTCGCTTGATGGTGGCCTGCACGGACTGGAGAGATCGTGCGCCACCATGGCTGGACCGTGCTCGATGCACACGGTTGGCAATCCGGGACGCAACGGCTCGACCACGGCCGGAGGGCATCTTGTCCGGCGCAAGCTGATCGTCCAGCGTCTCCGTGGACGACAGAAAGCGCCCGGAGCGCGTTTGTGCTGCGGGGGGTTTTGCCGATGGCGGCTTTGTGGCCACTACAACAAACCCACAAAGGGCAGGGCGATACCAATCAATCCTATCACTACAGCCACCGCTTTCAGAGCTATTTGGGTCTTTTTCGCCATGGTTGCCTCGCCGGCAATGCGCCAGACGATCAAGCCGGAAATAGGCAGCAGCAGAATGCCTACGGGAGCACCCAGGAATGCGGCAGCCAGGTACTCCAGTAGCCCTCCGCCCGGCGTTGGCCACCAGGAGGGGAAGTGCGCAGATCCCGCAATATACCCCCAGGCCATGCCGATCCCCAGGGAGATCAGGGCCAGGGACCAGCCGATCAGGACCACCAGCGAGGAATGATGCGTCATGGCATGGCTCCATACCCGATCCTCGACCGCCTTGAGCAAGGCAAAGACATCCTGACGGCGCCGCCGGTCTTCCGGGGATTCCGGATCGGGCTCGTCAACCGGATCGAGCCCGTAATCGTCATTCTCTTCTTCTGCCGCCGGATTCCGCCGAAACCAGGATTTTCTGGGTGCCGGCTGGGGACGCGGGGCACTTCCTGTCTGCGTGGCGGCCACAATGCCCGCCGGCAGTTGGTCCAGCCGATCCAGAATCTCCCGAAGCAGGCGATCAGTTTCCGGGGGGAGGGCCGGCGCGGGTGATCCAGTCCGGGAAGAGACTCCAGCCTCTTCCTCCTGCACTGAAACGGGTTGCCCCTTCTCTTCCCCTTCGTTTGTCTCCTCGGGAACCTCCCGGTTTGGTCTGCGTCGAGCATTTCGCGGTCGTGGCGGTTCATTCATCATCTGTTCTGCGGCAGAGTTCAGCTTCTCGATCCCCGCGAGTTCGTCCAGCTCGTCCATGTTCTGCTCCATCCGTTCCGGTTGCGTCATTTGGGGTATAGATCAGGCGATGCGGGTAGTCGTCATGACGCAGGACAATATCTATGGAGGCAGCGCAGCTATATGCCCAAGCCTTGGCCTTTTTCTACCGCCTTGGTCTTCTCCGGTGCTCGGTAGGGCGCGGCCTTGGACGGCCCTAACTGATTGGGTCCGGCCTTTTCTATGGCAAGCTCGTACATCTTCCTTGCCGTCTCATTCCCGGGCTCCAGCTTGATTCCGCGCTGGATCGCCTGCGCAATGGTTTCCGCCATGAATTTTTCGGTGCCCTGAAACCGAACCGGTTCTCCAAAGCGTTTGGCTGCGGCATCCAGGGCTACCCCTACAGCCTCCCGCCTCTTCTCCGTGGCCCCGGAGCCGATCCCAAACATCGCCCGGTTAGCGACCGTAATCTTGTCGCCATGATCCAGAACATGGGGCTTTCCTTTGGCATTCTGTAACAGGACTTCCGGCGGTTTCTTACGTTGGAACGTAGGGGCAGGATTCGTCAGGGATTTATCCGCTACGGCCTGCGGAGACTCTTTGACAGGAGAGGGGATTTCCTCTTTTCCCTGCGCCGGAGCAGTTATTTCCTCTCCCGGTTCTTGTGGTCTCAGGTTTTCCCGATCCTCCCTATCTCGCTGTCTGTCAAATCCTTCCCGGATACGAGACAACAAATCCTTTTCATCGGGTAACTGACTGATTCCCCGCTCCATCCACTGCTGGATATTCTTTTTTGCGTCATCAATCGTTTTCGGGTTGGGACCTTCTTCACCGTATTCCAGCTTTTTCAGACCCGCCAGAGTTACCGGAAACTCTTTTCCAGTTTCAGGGTCTTTGTAGTCCGCTATCAGAACACTGTTGAACCGTAAAAAGCTATCCTTTTCATTCAATTCCCGATCCCAGACAGCCAGGGGCGAACCCTCGAAGTTCACTACCGGGTACGTCTCGATCCGGGGGTTGCTGA
This sequence comes from Candidatus Igneacidithiobacillus taiwanensis, assembly GCF_031962545.1. Lineage (NCBI taxonomy): Bacteria > Pseudomonadati > Pseudomonadota > Acidithiobacillia > Acidithiobacillales > Acidithiobacillaceae > Igneacidithiobacillus > Candidatus Igneacidithiobacillus taiwanensis. The sequence continues at coordinate 1,267 of NZ_JAVRKK010000032.1, read as the reverse complement.
ATCGGTCGCGCATCTTTTCGGGGAGTTTTTGTAATACGGAATCCTGCACGGGAATAGATCCCTGCTCCTGCAAGAATTTGTTCCGTTCCGGATTCTGCGCAATCCATTCCTCTCTTTTGCGCTGTTGCTCTGATAGCTTCTCCTGTTCTTGCTGCAGGATGCCCTGCACTTTTTCCGAAGCCGCTTGCCCGACCTCCGGAACCCCAGTTTCCCGATATTTCTCCGGACGGTACTCTGCAGAATCCAGCAACCGCGTGCGAATAGTTGCTGCATCTGCTCGCCCACTTTCCGACAATCCCGGCTCTACCTTGCCCAAGGTTGTCGCTGTCTCCTGTGCCACGGCTGGAATTTCTACGGCGTCACGGTTGTACTCTGCGGGGTCGAGTAGACGAATACCTTGGCTCTCCAGTTCCGCCAGCAATGCTTTCCCCTCCGGAGAATCAAGATTGATCTCGGCCACTTCCATCCCCGGCTTCTGCTGTTCGACAGCCTGCGATGGACCAAGCGTCAGACCCTCATCATCCAGTTCGTTAGTGACCCAGCGACCTTCCTTCTCCAGATGGGCATGAATCTGATTGGCAACAAAGCCCTTGCTGTAAGGGTTTGCTGTGATGGTTTGGGTGATCGTTTTGTGCAGCGGGTCGTCGGGCTGGATGCTCGCCGTGCCACTTTGATCGGATTGGGAAATCTCCAGCACCTGCGACTCGGGATCGCGCTGCACGGAAAGAGGGCCATATTGAAAGACGGATTCCATGGGTTGATTCTCCTGTGAGATTCGAGTGTTGACAGTAAATTGATCTTCGGTGAGATTGCTCATCTCCGCTTCTGGCCTAGCGCCAAAGGGCATCCTTGCTACCAAGGATCTTGCGATGGGTGCGTCGCTTTGCAGGAGCGGAGACTTGACGTAATTACTCTGGCCTTCTAGCATTTCATTAACTGCTCTTGGCCTAGCGCTAAAGGGGACTCCGGATTCCGGGGTTTGCGTGTGATACGGCGAGTCGCGCAACAAGAGCAGCTCCCTTCCTCTAAAATAATCTCTCCGCATAATTGCGGCCGTTTTTATCGCCCACAAGTCATCCTCTTTTCCCATCATTGGGGTCAATCGGACGATTACATTTTTCGCTTTCGTACCGGGGTTATCTGTCACCAGAAACAGTGTCCCCTTATGAGGATGCGGAAAAAATCTCCAAAAACTTCGGAATTCTTCTTGACCGTCCAAAAATTAGCTTAGTTGAGGCTCTTGCCGATCCTGTTTTTGCCTTTTTGT
>NZ_JAVRKK010000031.1:0-21010 GCF_031962545.1 Candidatus Igneacidithiobacillus taiwanensis | reverse complement strand
AAATCGCCCATTCTTGACCCCGTTCGAGACCCTATTTCAGGTAGTTTGAAATGGCGCCATTATGCCGACCCTGGGTGGCGCCATTAGGGTGACCCGTGACAACACGCTGCTCGACTACATACACGCCAAAAATGATGCGGTCCGGATCATCAATCACGCAGATCTGGCTCTCTCCGACGAGCCCACCAATCCACTGGTGATGCCTGGTCCGAAGAAGAAGAAAGACACTGCAAAAGATGAGCAGACCGAGGCCGAGGCAAAGGCAAAAAAGGCGGAGTACGTCGCAAAGCTTAAAGAGAAAAAGAGGCAGGAAGCACGAAAGAAAAAGATGCGCGAGGCTCTCGAAGAACGCGCAAAGCGGGACGGACCTGCTAGCCCGGCTGCCAGGCGACTGCGATTCCTGATCAAGAAGGAGAAAAAATGAAAAAAATAAAACATATGTATATCATGTGGTTAAGGCTGATTTGAGGCTGAAATACGGTATATGAAAAGTTCATACGAAAAAAACGTACTAACTCACTGTATAACAATGGATAAAAGCTTTCCATGTTTCTTATCCTCGCTTCTTGACGGAAATTTCCTTTGCAAGTTAGGCGAGCATGATCCTGGGAAACAAGAAGGCCGTAAAATCTTGCGGTTCCCTCAAAATGAAAAAGAAAATGAATCGTAGTTTCATGGTGTTAAAACCAATATATAGTAATTCCAATGATATTTACGCAATCATTATTTGTAATCAGCGCAAACTTGCACTTATGGAAAATATATTACCTATAAAAAACATGATACTAGATGCTCATATAACAGCAATGAAAAATAAATTCGCATACATTATATTGTCATCACTCGCCATGACTGCTACGAAAAATAGAAAAACTATCAGAAACAATAGATAAGAGATGCATACAAGAGCAGGATCAAAAAATAGTAATCATTATCTTAAAAGCAAAAGAGGGTACTATGCGGAAAAAGAAAGCAACGAGAATCGCACTAGCATCAGCCATAGCCCTATGGGCCGGCCCCATACTGGCAACACCGGCAACACCTCAGTCATCGCCACAATCAGCACCCCAAACGGCAGCGCCACAAACACAAGATGGCATCCCGGTATATGTCCCGATTCCAGAGATCTACCAACAATGCGACACCTACAAAGCGCCGCCGATCTTGCTGGTAGCCGTCTCCAACGTAGAGAGCGGAAGAAACCCATGGGTCATCAATGACAACACGCTACTTCATAAGCACTTGCCTAACGACTTCTACTTGCACAATGCACAGCAAGCTATCGCCAAAGCTACCCAGCTATTGGGTGAAGGCCACAACATTGACATGGGGATAATGCAGATCAACTCGCAATGGGTGCAGAAAGGGAGGTACACAGTAGACCAACTCTTTAACCCATGCGACAACATCGGCGCTGGGTCTTGGGTATTCATAGGAGGATGGAACGCAACAAGCGGGGTCCAACCATTGAACAACAGAATGCTAGAGTCATTAGCTATCTACAACTGCGGACACCCATACAAAAACATACAATGCAATTACGGCGTCAAAGTGCTGGACACCATCGGAATCCATGCAACGGTTCCGGGATACAACTGCCATACGAGCGTTCCCATTTTCAAGCCATGGCACAACTATCTCAACGCAGACCATTACACCTCAACGCTGAAGCGAAGACTGGATGATGCAACTCGTGACGTTAGCAACTGGGGGAAAAATGTTTGGGACCAAACCAAGCAAACTATCGGGAACGCGAAGAGCGACATTGAGTCTTGGACGGGCCAGAGCAACGGGAATCAGCAGGAGCAAGCGTCACACCACAGCAAGGCAAACAGCACTGGCAATACCATCAAGGGCATATTGCTGATCGTGCTCATCCTGCTGCTGATCGTACTGCTCATCTACTTCGGGATCATCCCACTGGGCTCACTCGCAGCGTGGGCAGCGACGCAAGTTGGCACCGGCATTTTGAGTTTGGCAGCAAGTGCAGGAAAGGCGTGAAGGATCAAGTAAAGAACATCGGGAAGAACCACGAGTGACGTTTTGACAGAAAAGGATGGGAGGAAAAATGAAAGAGCAAGTGCACGTCGCGCGATATTGGAGACAGGCAGTTTCGGAGTCCGCCTATGCACACATCGAAGTGGGCGAAGGGACGCGAGATGCGTTTCTTCTGAACGGAACTTCACCGAGTGAATGGGTCATCAGCAAGGAAGTCTTGCGCGGCATCGGACGTGCAAGGGGCGGAAACTTTTTGCTCGGCTTCGGCGGTGTTTTCCGTATGACGGGACGCGAAGGGTTACGCCGTATCGTGCCGACGATCCTCGTACCAGTGGAAGTCGATGACAACGGAATGGTCACACCAGACTTTGAAATCACGGGTCCATGGTTGCAGCGAGCGATGTTGTTCTCGCCTTTCAATCTTGCGTCACCGGAGAGTGCGGACTGGCGCATCAGTGAGCGCGCCATGATGCAAGATGCAGACGGAAAATTGATCGAAGACCTGCCCTGGGAAGATCAGTGGCAGATGGCGATTGCGATGGTGGATCGCATCACACAGATCATCACCGAAGCACGGTGGAGCGCCGATGGCGGTGCGACAGTCGCAGAGCAACTCGACAAAAGATTGCCGGAAGGCTGGATCACAGAAAAGAGCGTTTTGTTCATCCCGACCAATCCGGCAAATGTGAACCGGACACAAATCACCGGACCAATGCTCGTGGCATACGATCACATCGTTGAGCGATTTCAAAATGGAAAGCCAGTGCCACAAATTGCCATTCGCTACGCAGACCCACATGCAGATGAAGCGATCTTTTTGCAGACAGGCATCAGCGGCGATGAGCGCGTTCATGCCATGGGGATGCACCTGGGGCAGATGAGCAATTCGTACTCCATGGACAAAACGCAGCGCCGCGTTGTAGAGACACAAGCCATGATGCTCGAAGGCGGGATTGCTGCCGTAAGCGGACCACCAGGAACCGGGAAGACGACACTCATTCAGGGAGTAATTGCAGACGCGCTGATCCATTCCATCATCGAAGGGCAGGGTGAATCGGGAAAGGTACTCATCGCATCCACCAACAATCAGGCGATCACCAACGTCCTCGATGCACTGTCGAAAGTGACGGGATACTCGCGCCTCGCTCGGCGCTGGTTGCCACAAATCGACAGCGTGGGATTGTACCTCTCCGCTGCATCCAAACTGAGCGAGCAATGGCCGACCTATGCGTTTGTGTCACGCGACAGCGGACAGGAAACGGCCATCGGAAAGTTGGGAGAAGCGTATCGCAACGGAGAAGCGTGGTCGTACTTTCGTTCCATGTTCCGCGCCGAGTACAGCATCGATGTGGACAGCCCGGCGGAAGCAGCAGAACTTTTGGAACAGCGGTTGCGCGACATCGTGGCCAAGATCCGCGAGCGCATCGATGTGGCCAGAGAGGCCAAGGCGATCTACGCAACGGCGCGACACCTACGCAAGAAACGCGGATACGACATTGGCGCAGAATTGGGATGGAAGGAACAGGCCAAGGCAATCCAACAATTCGTCCAGAAGACCCGGGCAGAAGAATCGGGAGTGATGGGCAAACTGAAATCCATCATCGCATCGAAAGAGAAAAAGAACGCGGAACTCACCGAGCAACTACGCGCCATGGGAGCGCAGGATGCGACCTGGGAAAACATCGACGCCTGGTGGGCAGAGCTCGTACAGGACATCAAGAGTGCAGCGGCGGTTTCCCAAAAAATGCGGAACATCTTTGGTCAGGGAATCCGGATGGATGCGCTCGCTGCCGTTCCGGCCATCGAGGATCATCCGACTATTACCGCCATCAACGACGAACTCGACAAGAGCTTGCGGGCGGAAGCGTTCTGGACCGCATTGCATGTGAACGAAGCCCGCTGGTTGGTAGGCATGGGGACGCTACGCGCCCCAGGGAACGGGCAGCAAACCGTTGGTTGGGATTACGCCATCGAAGAGGATGCGGTACGCAAAATGTGGGATCTGCGCTTCCTGGCATTCCCCGTCATGGTGAGCACCTTGTACTCGGCACCACGGTTCTTCCAGCACGGCAAGGACTACTCTCCGCTGTTCGGACTGGTGGACACAGTAGTGATCGACGAGGCAGCGCAGGTATCGGCGGAACTCGCCTTGCCGACCGTAGCCCTTGGCAATCGATTACTGATCGTGGGTGACGAACAGCAGACGGAGCCGGTATGGGCCCTGAGCGAATCAGTAGATCGGGAACTGGTCGAGCGTTACCAAGTTCCCGAAGCCTACGAAACTTTCCAGGCAGGCGGCATGAGCGCCTACGGGAGTAGTGTGCAGGTACGCGCCTATTCGGTGGACAACACGGGCTACCGGGAGGGCAACGGCGGGCGGCGTGGACTGATGCTGCGGGAACATCGCCGGTCCGTTGAACCGATCATGCAGATTTTCAATTCTATTTCCTATTCCGGCGTACTAGTCTGCAAGCGGGAACCCAACCCCGTCGCAACGCAAGCGGGGATCCTGCCGCTGGAATACCTGCATGTACCTTCCTGGTCGATGAAGGTAGGCGAGAGCCGCGCCAACCCGATAGAGGCAGCGGTGATTGCAGCCTTGATAGCCAAACGTCGCAATGCGTGGTTGAAAGCGTACAACAAGGATTCCCTGAACGATGTACTGGGCATCGTGACCCCATATAACGCCCATGCGCTGGAAATCCGCGATGCACTGGCCAGGCAGGGGGTCATCGAGAACCTCACTATTGGCTCCATCCATAGCCTGCAGGGGGCAGAAAAGCCCATCATCATCCTGGCCCCGGGTATTGGCTATGGGAACTCGACGGCTTTCTTTGATAGCTCGCCAAACATGCTCAATGTGGCCATTTCCAGAGCCCAAGATGCCTTTCTGGGCCTGCACGGGTACGGGAAAGACATCCATGCTGCGCGCTATCGTGGCAGCGGCTGTAGCCGGCATAGAACGCCATCCCATGGAGATAGGGCAATAGGGGGCGCGGTTACCAATCTATATTGACGGATGCACCGCGAATTCAGGAAATGACAAGGGTACCCCAAAAATGTCCACACATTTCAGGCTACCTCATGGCAGGGGAATCGGACACCTGCTTACACAATGGATTGAAAAAGCCTCGCCATCGTCAAGGCGAAATAGCGGATAGCCGAATTGTCATCCCCCCAATGAAGGCCTATGCTTTCGCATAGGTCATGAGAGAATAAGGGGGTGTGCCATGTCTACCGAACGGCATGTCCGAATTTTCTACAATGGGTCCAATCAGGCCATTCGGATCCCGAAGGAGTTTGCCTTGGACGCAGACGAAGCCATTCTCCGCAAGGAAGGAGATCGTCTCATCCTTTCGCCTATTCCTCGCCAAAATCTCCTGGAAGTCTTACAGAGTTTATCCCCGGTTGAAGAAGAATTCCCCGATGTGGATATCGACCTACTTCCCTTGCGGGACGTAGATCTGTGACGGCCGCTCTCTACCTACTCGATACCAACATTATTTCAGCTCTGGCCAGAGATCCTCATGGACCCGTTCAACAGCACATCCAGGCCGTGGGTCCGCAAGCGGTATGCACCTCCCTCATCGTGGTCAGCGAGTTACGCTATGGGTTACGAAAAAAAGGGTCTGCCAGGCTTACCGACAACATCAATCGCATTCTTGCGACCATGACCATCCTGGCATACTCCCCTCCGGCAGAAGAGGTCTATGCGGAGATTCGTCATACTCTTACTTTGCAAGGTACGCCAATCGGACCCAATGACTTTCTCATCGCTGCCCATACCTTGAGTGTCGGGGCAACATTGGTTACGGCTAATACGAGCGAGTTTTGCCGAGTGCCCCATCTTGCTGTCGAAAACTGGCTGTTACCCATGGCATAGGAAGGTCTCTTGCCCAATAGCTCGCGCAGCCGCTCCATATCACGGCTGCAGCGATGGCACCCAGGGCGAAACCAGAATCCCTTATCGGGAAATCGCAACCAGGGCGCTGCCCGCCTCCTTGCCGATGCTGTGGATGGCGTTGGTTTTGGCCATGGCGGGGGCCAGCAGTGCGGCGATGATCATGGCCAGATAAGAGAGTTTGTGATGGAACATGCTCGTATCCTTTCTCTGCTTCAGGGGAGGATTCCCTGCTTGGTATTATGCCCCATTTTTCGCTTTTTTCGGCTCGTGTTGCGCGTCATAGGGTAAGATAGCAAATAGGTACGGCTGTGCGCGGAGAGCGATGGTGGATCAAGAGAATGAATCCCGCCGTGGAGGCAAAAAGAGGCGTGTCCCTTTCCCCAGGAGGGGGCACTTCCCAGAGGCTGTCAGAGAAAGCGTAGGCGATTGGGCTCGGGAGGTAGGGTGAACGAAACCATCATCGGAACCGTCCAGAAGCTGGTGTACTCGGCACAGGACAGTGATTTTCGGGTCTTGAACATTCTCCCGGACGGAAAGGACGAGACCCTTAGGGTGATCGGGAGATGGGCAGAGGCCCGCACCGGGATCCGCATCGAGGTATCGGGGGGGTGGGAGAAGCGCAATAAAACGGGGGCGCTGCAATTTCACGCGCGGAGCTTCGTTGCATTGGTCCCGGATGATACGGAGGAATTGATCTCCTGGCTGGGATCCGGCGTGATCAGGGGGATCGGCCCGCCGACGGCGCGCAAGATCGTCGAGGCCTTCGGCGAGGAGACCGTGGCGGTGCTCGACACCCAGATCGAACGGCTGCAAGAGATCCGGATTCCCCAGAAGAAGCGGGAACAAATCGCGGCATCCTGGAAGCAGGCTGCGGGATCCCGGATCATCCTGCAATTCCTGCGCTCCGTAGGCCTTGGGCCAGAGCGATCGACAACCGTATGGCGGCAGTTCTCCGCGCATCCCCGGGTTGGCAACGACCCGAACCGGTGCGTGGCCCTGCTCAAGGAAGATCCGTATCTCCTGTCCCTGGTGCCCGGGATCGGCTTCCTCCAGGCAGACAAGGCAGCCGGGGTATTGGGCCTGGCAGCGGATCATCCCTCCCGGATCCGGGCGGGGATTTACCATGCCCTGCAGCAAAACGAGAACGATGGACACGTCTGGATCCGTCAGAACGCCCTCCTGCCAGAGGCTCGAGAGCTCCTGGGCGTGGCGGATGACTCGATAATAGAGCAGCTCGCGGCCATGGAGGGCGATCGACTCAGCGCCCGGCATCATGCGGAGGAGACGGTCTATGCCATCCGGCGCACGGCGGAAGTGGAGAAGAAACTGGCCCAGGAGATCCTGCGGCTGACCGGTCCTGCTCCCAAGATCAAGATGCGATTCCCGGAGGGATTCCGGCCGGATCCTACCCAGGAAAGGGCGCTCCGGCAGATCCTTGGTTCCCGGCTGGGCGTGCTCACCGGCGGCCCAGGCATGGGCAAGACCACCCTCATCCGCGCCTGCGTGCTATCCGCCCAGGAAGCGGGTCTGGACGTGTCCCTGTGTGCCCCGACGGGCCGTGCCGCGAAGCGGATGGAAGAGGCAACCGGCGTCCCGGCAAGCACGATCCACCGCTTGCTCGGGGTCGGTCGTGGCGGGGACGTCAAACACGATCGCAACAACCCCCTGGAATCCGACTGGGTGATCGTCGATGAGGTCTCCATGCTGGATCAGCAAGTGGCCCTCTGGCTCCTGCAAGCGATCCCGGACCATGCCCGGCTGCTGTTCGTCGGAGATCCCGACCAACTCCCATCGGTCGGTGTCGGACAAGTGCTGGGGGATCTCATCGAGAGCAACGTCGTGCCCGTGGCCAGGCTCACCAACATCTTCCGACAGGGCGAAGGATCGGGAATCCCGGTACTGGCCACGGATCTCCTTGCCGGGAAAAGGATTGATATGGCAACGGGAAACTATCCCAGTGTGCGCTTTATCGACACGAAGAGCCTGTCTGGGGATGCGCTGACACAATCGGTACTGGAGCAGATTCTTGCCCAGCGCGATGATCTGGAGTGGGAGATCCAGGTTCTCACGCCCATGCGTCAGGGACCCCTGGGAACCGTGGCCCTCAATTGCGCCCTTCGGGAAGCCTACAACCCGCCCTGTGGCCAGGCAGCCTACGGCCGGTTTCGGATCGGAGACCGGGTGATTCAGACCAGGAACAACTACGACCTGCAGGTCTTCAACGGCGATCTCGGCGTGGTGACGGGCATCGTTCTCGATGAGGACGGAGAAAGCAATGGCCTGATCATCGATATCGATGGCCGGCAAGTACTCTATGGGAGCCAGGCCACCCAGGACCTGGAGTATTCCTACTGCCTGACCATCCACAAGGCCCAGGGCGGGCAGTTTCCCGCCGTAGCCCTGATCGCCACGACTCAGCATACCCCCATGCTCAAGCGGAACCTGCTCTATACGGGTGCGACCCGGGCCGAGAAGCACCTGCTGTTCATCACCAGCCAAAAGGCCCTGGAAAGGTCCGCCCAGACGACCGGCATCGCCCAGAGAAAGACCCGCCTGTCCCAGGATCTGGCAGAAGCACGGGGGCGGATGGCTCCCTGACGTTCTGCCAGTCGGTCCCCAATTATCTGCTCGCGGACATCCGTCTTGCTGCCTGGGTGCACCTCGCGCTTCGCAAGGTGGATGGCCATCCGTCGATCAGGCGCTGGATGCGCTTGCTGCATTCGGGAAATAAAGCCTGCCTGCTGCGAATGGGTCAGATGGAGTTCTGTGGAGTTGCGCAAGGAAGGTCAGAAAAAGCCGAATCGCCCCCTTGTTGAAAAGAAAAGAAAAAGCTACCCTCCGCAGCCCATGGACAAGCTACTCGAACAAGACCAGAATCGATTACTGCAAGCCCTGCAAAACAACGGTCCCCAGACCGCACAGGAACTGTCCATAGCTTTACGGCTCACTGTTCCCCGGGTTACCAGCCTGTTATACAAAATGAAAGATGAGCACCTCATCCATAGCCCCCGTTGCACCACCGGAAATAAAGGCACGCCCATCAACGTCTGGGAAATTCTTGCCAGCAAAGACTGACTGGCGCTCTTTTCTCATCGTTTTCCTGCGTTGGCATTGGCAAGCCTGCCCTTCGGCTGCTACTGAATTCTCCCCGCGATTTGTACTTGGTATTGTAGCAACGGCTCAATCCCTGGTATGGAGGAATTTCTGCGGAGAATTTTGCAAACAAGACGGGAAATACCTCTGCAACTTCTTGCCCTACGGTAAAAATCGTCCTATGTTTTCCAAAAAGCGTCTTTTTTTACGACAAACAAGAGTAAAGGATTTTTCCCATGAACAAAGCTGAATTTGTAGCTGCCATTGCCGCCCATACGGGCCTATCCAAAAAGGACACCGATGCCTTCCTGCAGGGCTTTCGCAAGACCCTGGAAGAGTCCCTGCCCGAAGTCGGACGGATTGCCCTGCCGGGGATTGGGGTTTTCGAGGTATCAGAACGGGCTGCCCGCAAGGGTCGGAACCCCGCTACCGGTGCGGAAATGGACATCCCGGCCAAAAAGACCGTCAAGTTCAAGGCCGCCAAGGAACTCATCGAACACGTGCAATAACGCCCTTCCCGCTTCGTTTCCCTTCTATCCCCCGGGAGCAAAGAGGGATGGTTGTTTTCTTTCCCACAAGAACCTCTGGAGCTGACTCATGACCGATGCCCCTCGAAAAAAACGGATCCGCAGAACAGCTGAAGAACGCCTGGCCGAGCTCGATCGCAAGAAACAAGAAATCCTCGCCCGCCAACAGGAACAGCTGGCAAAGCTCGAAGAGCAGAAGCGCAGGCTCACCCAGACCCCGGCGCTGCGCAAAGAACGGCTGGAGAAGCAGAAACGCCTCTACCGTGCCCTGGCAATCCTGGCCCCCCAGTGGGATGAACGGCAGGTCATTGCGGCCGTAGAAAAGTGCCTCTCGGAAGATGCTGAGGCCTTGGCTAGCCGCGGGGATCAACTGCTCGCCGAACACGGCAAGGCCCGTCGGGGACGGAAACCCAAGAACGGCTGATTCTTAGGCAATCATGGGAAAGCCCGACCAGAAAGAACAGAGCAAGGCCCAGGCTGCCCAACGGCAACGCCAGGGAGAAATCGTCCGGGTCATCCTGGATCCATGGGCTACTACCCGCTGGCGGGCAATCCAGAAAGGGCTCACTCCATGAAGAAGACCGAGCTGACTCGCTGGGTCCAGGACCAACACCCAGAACTTCCCCCACGGGACGTCGATAGGGCCATCCGAGAAATCCTTTCCTACCTGGCCGATTGCTTGGCTGCGGGGGATCGGATCGAGATCCGGGATTTCGGGGTCTTTGAGACCCGCTTGCGTCCCGCACGCAAGGGTCGCAATCCCCGCAATGGGGCTGCCGTCGCGGTCCCCGACCAGTACCATGTCCATTTCAAGCCCGGTACCCTCTTACGGAAACAGGTGCAGGAAACCTATCTGGACAAGACCAGCTGGCTCACCGAGTAACACGATCGATTGCTCCAGCCAGGCGATATTCTCGGGTAGTCTTCAGCAATGATGACCCGGTCCCTTGCAGCTGTTGGGAGATCCTCCTCCTACCCACAGCCCTATCCTCCCCTGCCCTCATCCCAGCGTCAGCGTCCAAGATCTCTCTTCCAAAACCCGCCCAAAACGGTCCTTTTCCCCTTCCCCCTACCGGATGGTACCACCCCTACCGAGAAAGTCGCCTAATGGGCAAATTTGGGGCCTTAGCGGGGAGGTTTGCCCTACCCATCACCCCTCCCTCTCTCTTTTGCAGATTACAGGGGGGAGCCGAGCGCGTAGCGCTTGGGGGGACAGCGTCCCCCAGAGGGGGTCGACGCGGCAAGAGGGACGGAGTCCCTCGCGGACAGGGGGACCAGCAAGGTACCCGCCGCGTAGTCTTGCGCCCGGTCGCTTACAGCGACTTGTGGGCGCTCCTCAATTATCGGCTATGCTCTGCTTTCCTTCTATTCGTGCCTGCTACCGACGTTAAAATATTTTTAAAGTTAAAAGACGCGCGCGCGTTACGCTTCGAGATCTTCCCATTATATCAAATAAAAACAAATTGTTGAAAACAACATATGTGGGTGAAAACACGAATTCGCCGTGGGTGAAAACACGTGTCTATCCACAGGTAATCGTGGGTGAAAACACGTGTCTATCCACAGGGTGGATCTGGTGTGGGTGAAAACACGTGTCAGGTACTACGTTCTTCAATTGCCCTGGCGAGGCTATGCATTACTCTCTTTGTATTGGAAGCGTAGAATGTCACGTTGTCATCGTGCCCAAGGACAAAGTGATATTCTGGCAAGCTGTTATCCTCTTGGATGGCGCGCACTGCTCGACGAAACTCACGCAGAGAGGATTTGCTGCCCGCCTTTTTCTGAAGCAATTCAAGACTTATCGTCCACTGCTTCTGATGGCCACAATGCTTGCGCGCAATCTCGTATAGCCGCCGGGCCAAGGGCTTACGCAGTCGGAAATAGTCCGGATGTATTGTTAGCACTTCGAAGGCCTGTACAGCATTGTAGAGCCATTCTGATAGAGTGACTTCAACAGCTACCATACGCTCGTCAGTAGAAGACTTTTCAATGATTTTCCATCGATCTATGATGCCGAATCCCTCGCGAACCCTTGTGCTACCTGTCCGAATATCTGTTGCTATGGTCGTTCCACGCAGTCGCTCAAAGGCTTCGTGCAGTCTTTGGTATCCAGCTCCACTAGTATCCCGGTTAGTCGTCACCAAGAAGTCATATACCGTAAATCGTACGGTTCGATATTTAGCATCATCCCTACCCCGATTTAGACCCTCAACAAGCTGACTCACCACGTAGATGAGAACATCCTTATCGTGCTGTGTAGCACGTCCCAGCACAGATGGAGCGACCTTGACATATTTACTGCCGTCCTTGCTACGCCATTCCCAAATACTCAGGTCCGGCTTGGTCGAGAGGGTAAAGATCGGCGCTTCCATCGAAGCGCCATCGTCTTTCATAGCGTAATCAAACAGGTCAGCTAAGAAAAAATCTCGGTTTGGATGACGCACCTTGACTAATCCGCTTTTGTCTCTAGCGTACGGCACACGAGCAAGTCGATGTTTCAATGCCTGTAACGACTTTATTTCTTCTTGCTCTTCAGCCTCGATACTGGCGCGTTGCTGCTGCAGAACGTCCAACCTGGCCAGCAGATTACGGACCTCATCCGTTTCTATACCGCTAGCATTAAAAACATGGCGAGCCAGATCACGATTCGTGATCACAATCAGATCGGATAGTACGCGATGGTGTTCGCGTAACCGTTCGATTCTCTGCCGAAAAGCATTCTCTGGCGACTCCGAAGGGGTTTTTCTGCTATCGAGGAGATTGGGAACCTCATCTTTCACGGAGACGATAGAGGTCCCTGCGCCTTGAGAAGTCTCCAAATCATCAAATAGAGATGGCTGCCCCTTGCTGGTTTTTGGTTTTTCGAACTTACGGGGCATATGATGACCTTAAAAAAGCAAATACAGAATAACACATTTACGATTTACTGTATTTCTGTAAAAGAATTTCACGTATCTCATCAGCGATCTTGGTACCGCGCATTGCACATTGCATCTTGATGGAGCGGTGTAGACTTTCCGGCACATCGATCGTAAGACGCTTCATTGGCTCTTTCATATCGTTGTTACGGCTCTCTACCCAAGCATCAGCAGCGGCCAACGTGGGCTTACTGGTTGGTTTTGTTCCAAACTGGATTTTTTTCGTGCTCATCGTACAAACTCCATCAACTCGATTGCCACAGCCTTGATCTCAGCCGCTGCTGGCCCATCTTTATCGACCTCATGAACGGCCAAGCCTTGGGCTGCCGCCTCTGCGAAGATTACTCGCTGCGTAACGCTAGCGTTCATCGCTGGGATCGGGTAGGCCGCTAAGGCTTCACCAACGTCTCGACCTATCGCCGTATTTGCGATTTTACGATTAACAACAAATAATGATTTTAAGTTTTCTTTATAAACACGGGCCTCGTCAATAAGCTTTACTACCTCCTCTGCCGCCCAAATGTCATAAGGGGAGGGCTGCACAGGGATTAGTACCACGTCAGCAGCCATGATGGCTGACCTGGCTAAATCGGTAACGCGTGGCGGACCGTCAATGATGATGTGATCGTATCCCTGGCCAATTTGCGAGATTTCCTTGTGAACAGTTGGTCTTGGGAGACCAACTACGGAAAAAAGAGGCTCACTTTGCCTGGCTGCGGCCCAGTCTAAGGCGCTACCTTGAGGATCAGCGTCAATCAGCAGCACGCGCGCGCCCTCGACTGCCAATGTGGCAGCTAGATTCACACTAAGGGTGGTTTTGCCGACCCCACCTTTTTGATTAAGAACTCCGACAATCATTCTTTCGTCCTTTACGTTTTATCGTATCTGTAATTTTACGACGATGTTGAAATGCGATCAATCGTGAAACAGCTGGTGTTGTAGCCTGCGGCAGGTTGCGCTGATGGGTGTTACCTTGATCGGGTTCCTTACCATTCACCTGGCCAAGACGAACATATATAATGTTCTGTGTATATGCGCAGTCGAGGTGTGTTATGAATGCCATACGTTGGAACGTCGTTGTATCCCCCGATACAGACCAAACCGTTCGCATGTTTCTAGCTTCGCGGGGAGGGGGGCGAAAAGGCGATCTTTCCCGATTCATTGAGCAGGCCGTGCGAGCCTATATTTTCGAACGCTCTGTCGAAGAAGCCAAAAAGGCTAACGCGAGCCTGAGTGAAGAAGAGTTGGCCGCTGTAGTAAATGAGGCCGTGGAATGGGCACGTAATCACTGATGCGTGTAGTGCTGGACACCAACGTTCTGCTCAGCGCTTTACTTTCTCCCCATGGTGGACCAGACATCATCTATCGTGCATGGCAGAAAAACCTTTTTCCCTTGGTGACCTCCATGGCTCAGCTCGACGAACTGCGGCGTGCCAGCCGCTATGAGAAGTTTAAGGATGTGCTACAGCCATATCGGGTGGGCACAATGATCAATAACCTACAGCGGGCTATTGTGATCGATACGCCATCATCACTGCCGAACAACATCGAGGCAACTGACCCAAATGATACCTTTTTGCTAGCCATTGCCTGGGCCGGGGATGCCGACTACCTGGTAACCGGTGACCATCGCTCTGGCCTACTGCAGCAAAAGAGCATAGGTCGGGCTCGTATAGTGACCCCAACGATTTTCTGCAAGGAAGTGCTTTAAATCCTCGCTAAATTCTCTCCTTCATTCCTGCTAGCGTATTGGCGGATTCAATTTTCAAGGTATATCTATGCTGCACCCGGCGGCGATGCACCTGATCGGCGATCACTTCTGCCTCTGCTGGTCCGCGGATCCACTCCCGAACCTCTCGTGTCGGTTTGTGGCCAATCCTTCCCCAGCTACGGATCGTCTCCCACTCACCCCAAAGATCCTGCCGCAGGGACAGACAGGAATACCGGACTGTTAATCAGCCTGCAAAAGGGACCAAGTTAGGGGGTGGAAACAGCGTCAAAATGACCACTACCATTCTGGATCGCCTTACCCATCATTGCGACATCCTCGAAACTGGTAATGATTCCTACTGCTTCAAAAAACGGAGCTCTACCCCCTCTAAAACCGGTCAATTTTCAACGCTGATTGACAGTTATGACGTTTCGGCGGCCAGAGCTCGCAGGGTGCCGGAGAGACAAAATATGCCATTCTATCTTGCGGTCCTGGCCCCATGGTTCTGTGAATTGAACCACCCCGGATTTGATGGAGGCTTCCACCTTGCAGAGAATGGAGCCATGAACAAATCAAACGAGTTTTCCTCTGAAGTACGTGAGCGCGCTGTGCGCATGGTGCAGGAGCACCGTGGTGAGTACCCCCTCACTATGTGCCGCTATGGAGTCGATTCCCCTCACAACAAATGGAGATACCGGCTCGTTACCACGATACTGCTATGCCCCATGTTCTCCTGGACACGCCGGAGGTCCATGCCCTCGGCCAGCCAAAGGCTGGCGGCGGTGTGCCGCAGGAGATGGGGTCCCGCCTGGGGCTTGTGGATACCGGTACGCTCCAGCAGTCTGCGGATCACCATATAGAGCATGGCTGCGCTCAAGGGTTTGCCCTGGTCACTGAGAAACAGGGTATCGGCGGTACTGGGCATTCTCTTCCTAACATAGAGCCAAAGCTCCAGAGAATCCTTGGGCGGTGGAGGGAACCGTACCAGGCGCTCTTTGTTCCCCTTGCCAATGACCCGGATCCTCCCAGTGTAATAGCCGTTGAGATCGGCCAGCCGGAAGGTAACGGCCTCCTGGGCGCGTAATGCCGTAGAGAGCAGAAAATCCACCAAGGCAGCATCCCGGTATCCGGCAATGGTCTCATGGCGTTTGGCCTCGATGCGCAGTCGATCAATCTCCTCTCGATCCAGCACCGGGGGCAGTCTCTTTTGCTGATTTCCCCCGCGACCGCCACGCCGACCGCCTACCTGCCGGTTCTGCCGCTTTTCCTCCTGGAGGGCCTGCGCCGGGTGAAAGGGGAAACGGTGGGCATATTGTAGCCAGTCGAAGAACAGGCGGATCGCGGAGTATCGGACCATCTGGGTGGAAACGGGCGCGATACCCGACTTCCCCTGCACAATCCAGCGTTTCACCAATCCTACGGAAATATCCTCCATTTCTTCCAATCCTTCCGAATCTATATAATCGAGGAATCTGCGCACATTGGCTACATATCCCTTGATGGAGGCGGAAGAGTATGGTATCTCGAAATTCGGACCAGAGAGCCATTTTTGAAAGTCGCTCAGGTAGCTTTCCGGGTGGATCATGGGGTCTCCTGGGGTGGTAGAGGCATCCTGGTTAGGATAATAAAGAAATTATTCTAACTACAGTAGGGTATCTAGGATACCTTTTTACCCGTCTAGGCAATAAACTTATTCTAACATTACATTGTTCTAAGGCAAATAGTGGCTTAAACTTGCTTTTATAGAGAAGTTCACAGAGGAACGCCAACCATGAGAAACATCGACATGATCCCCGTAAAGCCGCCGATTCGCCGTGTCTGCGCAGATTTCCACGGAGCGGATGCGGTGGAGCTGGATATCCTGGAAGCGAGGCTAGGGATCAGTCGGGCGGCTCGTAACAAAAGTGAGCGTGATGCGGTTTTGATGGAGCTGGCGGTGCTATCCCTCAAAAAGCAGGTGGAAGCCTATTCGCAGCAAACAGGGGATCCCTACCCCAGTTACGATTCTCTGGCATCCTGGCTGGAATCTCGTCATGGTACTGAGATAAATGGCCATACGGCGGATCAGGCAATCAAGGCGCTGAACTCGCCCGATGGCCGATCCCAGGAAACTCCCCATGAACACCCAGAAAACGGCGTATAGGGCGGAGGAATACCTGTACGCCTGCATAGCGGCCGGGGGCGGGTCCTTGCTCTGGAATCGAGCAGAGGACGGGCGCTGGTATCAGGCCCAGGTTGTGGTCGATCTATTCGATTCATCCCTTCTGGAATTGCGTTGGGGGGGACCTCTCAAAAACCGCAACGCCGGGAAAACCGTGTTCCTCGATCCATTGGATGCGGCTGCAAGACGTACCTTGGTACGTCGCCTCTGTGCCCGCCGTGCCCAGCATGGCTACACCCTGGTAGAGCCCATCACCCTGCGGCATCAACGGAAGGAGTTGCTACCGGAAGGTATGGCCTACAAAAGGGGACCCACCAAGGAAAAGTCCGCTCCACCCGTTCCCCGGGAAGCCAAAAAGCCCGCCGTGCAGATCCTGCAGAAAAAGAGACGCCATATCGATCCCACGGAAATCCCAAAGAACTAGGGAAGAGGAGGGCCTAATGCTATCGCCGGAAAAAGTGGCCAAACTCCGGGCTGCTGGTCTGGAAATCCAGCCCATGCCCCTGCGGGGGAGTGCGGCGCGGTTGCCGTTATATCTCTCTCCCGTACAGGCTGGTACTCCGGCCCTGGCCGAGTCCGATCTTGCCGGCGATATGAATCTGGGAGACTGGCTCGCACCTCATCCGGATCGGTCGTTTCTGGTCCGGGTCCGGGGAGATTCCATGGTGGATTTTGGGATCTTCGATGGGGACCTGTTGGTTGTGGAAACTGGCCGCAGACCGCGCAAGGGGGAGATCCTGGTAGCCAAGATCCATGGTGCCTATACGGTGAAGCGACTGGGCACAGAGGAGGGCAAACCCGTCCTGCTGGCCGGAAACCCAAAGTATCCTTCCATTCCCATTGTGCCTGGAGAAATGCGGATTGGTGGCGTCGTGCGGAGTGTCGTGCGACGCTATGGGGACTAACCGATACCAACACAGAGGAAAAGGCATGAAAGGCACACGCAGGATCACCATAGAACCACGGCCCGATGCGCTCGGTGGTGGCTGGAATCTCCGTTTCCTGGAGGAAGAAACAGAAGTCGGTGGCGGAGTTTTTCCATTGGGTGAATACCTTGCCTCCACCACGCAAGAGAAAGAAGCCCGGCGATTGGCCTTCGAGGACGCCATGCAGGAGGCCTGGAGCTGGTTGGAAGCAGCAGGTGAGTGAGCCTTCACTGTCTAGCTTATAAATATCGACACCTTCATCCCCGCATATGGGGCAAACACCCCAATGCCGGCCTTTTCAATTAACCTTCACCCCCTCCCACCTGGTAGAGACCAGAATCAACAGGCTAGTCAACTGCGCTCCGGTTCCGAACCATCGATACGGTGAAGCAGATGGCCTTGTGAACTATGGTTTACAATAAATGATCCTGGATTTACAGTAGAAAAATGAAAGTCATATTGACCACTCCAACATTTGACGCCTGGTTTGATGCCTTGCGAGACGGAAAGGCCAAAGCGCGGATTAGTGCGCGGCTGCGCCGGGCGGAGCTGGGCAATCTGGGAGATTGTGAGCCGGTAGGTCGTGGAGTATCCGAGATGCGTATCCACTATGGACCAGGATACCGGGTGTATTTTCTGCAGCGCGGGCCAGAGTAGATTGTTCTTCTTGCTGGCGGTGACAAAAGCACCCAGGCCAGAGACATCCAAACGGCTTTGGATCTGGCATCGCAACATTCGGCAGGAGGATGACTTATGGAAAGTAACGAACTGAAAAAATGGGATGTGGTGGACCACCTCAGAACCGACGAAGAGATGGCCGCGTACTTTGACGCCTGCCTAGAAGAAGATCCCGGCGATGGCAGTCTGGTTCGCGCCGCTCTTGGTGATATTGCCAGAGCAAAAGGCATGACTGCTCTCGCACGGGATACCGGATTGACCAGGGAGGGCTTGTACAAGGCACTTTCCGCGAATGGTAATCCCGAGTTCAGCACGGTGATGAAGGTGATCAAGGCCATGGGCCTGCAGCTGCATGCAACGTGCGGCGAATAGCTGAGGTGCCCTGTAAATAGTGGACAGTTCCGTCTTAAGCGGCTACCCGTGTGAAGTACATATTCTGTTGATCGTGGGCGCCTGTTCTGGATTGATCGCGGGCACTTTTGCGTTTTTCCAGAATGGGTGCCCACGATGATCCAGAATATGCAGAATCACTTTAGAGCCACGGCCCGATGAGTTCGGTGGTGGAGTTTTTCCCTTGGGCGAATACCCCGCATCCACCACGCAAGAGAAGGAAGCCCGGCGATTGGTCTACGAGGACGCCATGCAGGAGGCCTGGAGCTGGTTGGAAGCAGCGGGTGAGTGAGTCCCACTGATTTTATTCTTGTCGCATTATACCCATACGAGAATGCCCATATATTTCAGGCTACCTTGGGGTTGGCGTTATAGGAAGTCGCTAGGCGAACAACGTCGCGATCTGCCCCATCGGCAGGAACAGGCGCAGCGGAGTCTGCTGAAATGGCTGGAAATCGAAATGCCGATAAAAACTTTCAGCCCGTTCGTCCTTCGCATCCACGATCACGGCCATGGCCGCAATCTGTTGGGCCGATTCCAGGCTGCGGCGCAAGGCGTCCACAAGAAGGAACTCCCCGACACCCTGGCCGCAGACCGAGCGGTCTACCGCCAGCCTGCCGAGCAGCGTGACCGGCAGTTGCCCGTAGCGCGGAAGCTGTTTCATCATTTCCAGCGGCAGTTCGATCACCGGGATGATGGATGACGACAACGTGTAGAAGCCGAGCACTTTGGCGTTGCCCGGCTGGGTGAGCACGAACGGCGCGGCGACACGCTTTTCCGCATCTTGCCGCGCCTGCTCGCGCAGATAGCGATTCAGATCGTCATTGCCGCAGTCAAAGGACTTGCGGTCGTGGGCCTTCTCCAGCGGATGGATGTGCTCCGGAGTAAGTACGAGCGCCAATCACAGCCCTGCCTTCTGACGGTAGCTCTGAACCGCCTTCTTGAGTCGTGCGCCCGGTTCGGAGGGAGTCAGCAAAGCGCTCACAAACGCAACCTGTTCCTCACGGGACAGGCGGATGACCTCGAGCTCCTGCACGATTTTGGCCGCCGCTTCTTGCGTGCTGTCGATGACGAACTCGCTCAAGGTGCGTCCGGTCAGGGCGGCGGCCCGTTGGAAAAAGTCTTTCTGGTCGCCGGAGACGCGCGCCTCCAGGCGCGCATTGCGTGGCTTGTCGTTGGTTTCAGGCGTATTCAGCATGGGCAGCCTCGCGCTGGGATCAGTTCAGGTTCCAAGATCATTTGTACGGCAATTGTCCGTATAGATCAAGATTAACCCCTGAGCTATATCTCTCCAACAGAAGCTGAGACAAACTGCTGGCGGCAACAAGCCAGTCAGGCCACTACGGTGGCCTGACTTAAACAAACCGGCCTCCACGAAAGTCGGGGCGGTTCAGTACTTCATGATCAAGGGAATGTTTGCGACCTTATCCACTTGCGCCTGTAGGGCCTTGGAGGCGATCACTTCTTCGATCAACTTTTGCGTGGCCTTGCAACTGGCGCAGCCCGTGCCGAGGATTTTGGTGTGGGTCATCGGATCAAGGATCAGTTTTGCGCGCCGACCAGGGCGTCAAACACGGGTTCGGCATCGCCGATGATTTTGGTGGCCATGGCAAAGCGCGCGATATGCACCGTCTCGAGCACCTTAGCCTTGGGAATGCCTTGCTGCACCACCTTGTCAGCCATGGCGCGCACGCAAGCTGGGCTAGAGCCGGCCAGCGCTGCGGCCAGATAGATCAGGGTGCGGGTCTGCTCATCGAGCGCGCCACCCTCGGGCATGGCGTGCATGCGCGAGCGCATGTGCTCCTGGATCAGACCATCATCCACCACGGTGGATTTTTCGATCGCGGCGGGCACACGGCCCATGCCAGCGCGCATTTTGGCAAGCAGGTCCTGTGCGGAAGGCATCGTCTGAGTCGTCATGAGGTAAGCTCCTAATTAACTGAGTAAAAATCGTTCCTGCTGTGAAGACGCAGCAGAGGGGAAAAGGATGCAAAAAGTGAGGCACCCTGTACATTGTGGACAGTTCCGTCTCCAACGGCTACCCGTATGACGGTTTGGGCAAACGCAGCGGGGCCAAATAGCCAAACCGGGAATGCCGACGTTGATGGATGGTAACAATCTCGATGTACTCCTGAATCGCTGCGCAGGCCTCCGACCGGGTCTCGAAGTGTTGCTGATGTACCCTCTCGTTTTTCAAACTGCCCCAGAAGCTCAAGATGGGAGTACTATCATAACAATACCCCTTTCTCGACAGGGAGGCGATCAAACCCTGTTGCTGGAGAATAGCGCGGTAGGCCTTGGCGCAATATTGGCTTCACCGGTCAGAGTGGTGGCAATGGACTGGCTTCTTTGGCAGCGGGAACGCCAGAGCGCACCCAGTTAACCAGGGTGCGTCCATGCGCGTAAATGTAGGGAACAACACTGGGATCTACACTCGATAGCTCTGCATAAACGCCGTCCGGCAACATGGTGAGCTGGACGTGAACAACATCGCGGTATTCGTATAATCGTTGGAAAAGAACATCCCAGGAGCGGATAGCTCTGCCTTTGGAAAAACGTTGTTTCATATCGCGGGCGTGGCGTTGCAATATCTGGGCGACTTCAGGATCCGTGCTGGTCGTCCATGCCCTGATACCATCGGATCGATGTTCGGTGCGTCGGCTGATGCTGGTATGGCGTTCCAGTAGAAGACGATAATCGGCCT